>NZ_CP120742.1:7092500-7344427 GCF_029581275.1 Micromonospora sp. WMMD1155 | reverse complement strand
CGCCACCGGCTACGCCTCCTGGTATGCCGACCAGCGGCAGTTCGACCCCAACGCGCCGAAGGCGGTGCCGTCGCCAACCCGACCGTCGCCCAAACCCGTCTCCATCCCGGCGCGGACCTCGCTGCTGCCGGCCGCTCTGGTCCCGGTGATCAACCGGGCCGGCGGCGTCTGCCCCCAGGTGACCCCGGTGCGGATCGCCGCCCAGTTGCGCGCGGCCTCCAACTTCGACGGCAACCTGCGTACCGAGCAGGGCCAGGGCATCGCCCAGTTCAGCCCGGAGATGTGGACGCAGTACGCCGGACCGAGCGACTCGGTGTGGAATCCGACCGACGCGATCACCGTGCTCGGCTCGGCGATGTGCGACCTGACCAACCAGTTCTCCGGGTTCACCGGCGCGGACCCCTACCGCTTGTCACTGGGCGCCTTCCAGTGGGGGGCGAACACGATCCGGCAGGCGGGGGGCCTGCCTCCCACCTCCGTCGCCCAGTTGGCGGACCTGGTGCCGGCGTACGAGCCGATGTACCGGGAGGTCCTGCAGCTGAACGGTAACCAGGTCAAACCTCCGGTCGCGGCATCGAGCCCGTCGCTGGCCCCGTCGTCGCCCCCCGCGTCCGGCCCGGCCGGCTCCGCAGTCCCGTCCCCACCCCCGTCGGGGCAGCCGGCGCCGCCGCCCTCGGGCGCACCCGCCGCGCCGAAGCAGCTGTACGACCCGGCCAGGACCTACCAGCTCCAGAACGCTTGGGCCGGGGCGATCGTAGAAATACCCGGCACGGACGTGGCCGCGACGAAGTCCGGCACCCGGGTGCAGTTGTGGGCCAACACGCACGGCAAGGACCAGTACTGGCGGATCGCCCCCGCTCCGGTCAGCGGGTACGTGACCATCACCAACAACTTCCTGCACAAGTCGCTGGCGGTGGAGAAGGGTTCCTTGTCCAACCAGGCCTATCTGGTGGTCGCGGACAAGAAGCCCGACAACCCAAACCACCAGTGGAAGTTGTCGGACGCCGGCAACGGCAAGGTGTGGATCACCAACCGCCACTCCGGCAAGGTGCTGGACCTGTCCGGCGACGACAAGAAGCCACCGATGGCGGGCAGCACCTGGAACGGTTACCTGGTCTGGCAGTGGGACCTGGACAAGACGGACGAGGACCAGAAGTGGCTGCTTTTGGCGTCCTGACCCGCGGGTCGGCGGTGCGGTGAGCGATGCGGGTGCTGATCGTTGAGGACGACGCGCAGGTGCGTGCGGCGGTCGCCGCCGCCCTGCGCTCGGCCGGCCTCGCTGTCGACGAGGCCGCCGACTGGCGGCACGCGGACGTCAACCTGAGCGTCAATGCCTACGACTGCGTTGTCCTCGACCGGATTCTGACCGACGGCGACTCGGCCGGGCCGCTGCACGACCGGCGGCGCCGGGGGCTGACCGTCCCGGTGCTCATGCTCACCGCGTTGGACGACCCGCACGACCGGGTGGACGGCTTCGAGGCGGGCGCCGACGACTACGTGTCCAAGCCGTTCTTCACCAATGAGCTGATCCAGCGGGTCCGGGCGCTGTGCCGGCGTGGCGGTGTGATCCACCCTGCGGTGCTCCGCGTCGACGACATCGAGATGGATGTCGCCCGCCGCGAGGTGCGTCGGGCCGGCGTCCTGCAGATCCTCACGCCCAAGGAGTTCGCGGTGCTGGAGATGCTGATGGTCCACGACCCGTCCGTGGTCAGCCGTACCGACCTGATCGAGCACTGCTGGGACGAGGCGGCCGATCCGGCGTCCAACGTGGTCGACGTGATCATCGCGCAACTGCGGCGCAAGCTCGGTGAGCCCACGGTGATCGTCACCGTGCGGGGCGCCGGCTACCGCCTGCTGTCCGCCCGGTGACTCCCCGGCTGCCGGCGGCCGTCCGGCGGCGAAGGCCGTCCAGCGCCGGATCCAGCCGCCGGCCGGTCCCCTTGCAGACCGCCGCTCGGCTGGTCCGGCTGCGGGTATGGCTGACGGTGCTGCTGCTGGTGCTCAACGTGGCCGGGCTCGCCGGCATGGGCGCGGTCGCCCTGGTCATCGACGGCAGGCAGCGCGCCCAGGTGGAGACCGCCGAGATGCAACGGACGGCCAGTACGGCGGTCGCCCTGCTCACCTACGAGTCGGGCGTGCTGCGTCTGCACAACCTCTTCACCGACCCGGCCGGGCAGGGCTCCACCGGCGTCTTTGTCTATGAGGGCATGCGCACCGACGTGACGCTGGTCTTCGCCCACCCGGCCGGGCTGCCGATCATCGCGTCCCATCACCTGCTCGCCCCGGCCCGCGAGGTGTGGCGGACCGGCGCCGGACGGACGCTCCAGGTGCCGGACGTGGACACCGATTCGGTACGCCTGCTGGCCGTTCCGTTCCGCCACGCTGTCACGCGGGCCGTCGCCGGCACCGTGGTGGTGGTCGGCGACCCGCGGCCGGGGAAGCGAGCCCATCGCAATCTGGCCGCGTGGCTCCTGGTCGGCGGATTGGTCTTCATGCTCGTCGCCGGGTTCGGTGGCCATCTGCTGGCCCGCCGCGGCACCCGGCCGGCGGCCGAGGCACTCACCCAACAGGAGCGCTTCCTGGCCGACGCCGCCCACGAGCTGCGCACACCGCTGACCGTGATCCGGGCGACCGCCGAGGCCGCGCTGACCGACCCGGAGCGCAAGAAACCCCCGGACGCCCTGCGTCAAGTGCTGGGCTCGGCGGAGCGACTCTCGGCCGCGGTAGACGTGCTGCTCACCCGCGCCCGCCTGGTGGCCGGGCTGCGGGACCTGCAACGCCAGCCGTTCCGCCTGGACCAGTTGGCCGAGGAGGTGGTCGCCGAGCTGGTCACTCCGCCGCACAGCGCTGCCATCGACACCACTGTCGCCATCACTGACGGCGATCCCACGCTGATCCGGATCGCCCTGCAGAACCTGGTGAGCAACGCCCTGCGGCACGGCCGCATCGGCGCCGAACCCTGCGCCCTCAGCCTCACCGTACGCCCGGGCGAGGTGCGGATCACCGATCGAGGTCCCGGGATCGCCGACAGCGCACCGGCCCGTTTCACCACCGGGGCAGCCGACGGGATCGGCCTCGGCCTGAGCATCGCCGCCTGGGTCGGCCTGGAACACGGTGGTCACCTCCGGCTGGAGGCCGTGCCCACTGGCGGCACGCTGGCGGTGCTCACCCTTCCTCGGCAGAGCGGGAACCTATGACGAGCCGTCCGGTCGTACGAGCCACCACCGCCCGTCGCGCCCCCGTCCGTTCGTCTCGCCCGGCGTGCGGTCACCCGCGTACTCGTAGAGGGGCCACCCGCCCAGCGTGAGCTGAATCCGGCCGTCTGGTCGCCGGTACGTCCCGATCAACTGCCTGTTGATCCCCTCCAACCGCAGATCAGGCGCCCAGGACACCGGCGGCCACTGATCGGCGCACGGGCCCGTGCAGGCGGATCGGGGCGGCGAGGAGTCGTCGTCGGACGATCGGTAGAGAGCGTATCCGCGGCCGTCGATGACGATGTCGCCCTCGGTCCGCGAGGTGATCGCGAAGAGACCGGTGACCCGTGGGGTGGCCGAGGGCGCCATCGCGACGGGGGGCGGCGCTGGGGTTGCGCAACCGGCCAGGACCAGCGTCGTGGCCACGACGACGGCAAGCGGAGTGCGGGCCGGGAACATCACGAAAACATCATCCTTCTCCGTCCACCATGTCTCACAACATCATGTACGGGAGGTGCCATGAGTCGCGCGGCCGCACTGACAGCCCTGGCTCTCATCCTGCTGGTGGCCGCCTGCGGCGAGCGGGCAGACGCCTCCACTGTCGAGGTGTCACGCTGCGAGGCCCGGATAGCAGTCTTCGGCCCACTCTCCGGCGCCGCGGCCAACCTCGGCCGCAACATCGAGCACGGCGTGCGGCTGGCTCTCAACCAGTACAACGCGGCTCATCCCGCCTGCACAGTGGAACTTGCCGCCTTCGACACCCTGGCCGATCCGAAGCGGGCGCCCGCCGCCGCCCAGGAAGTCGTGTCCGACCCCCGCATCCTCGGTGTGGTCGGCCCGGCCTTCTCCGGCGAATCCGAGGCGGCCGTACCCCTGCTCGATCAGGCCAAGATCGCTAGCATCACCCCGTCGGCGACGGAAGCCAGCCTCAGCACGCGGGGCTGGACCACCTTCCACCGCCTGATCGGCAACGACGCCGAGCAGGGTCCGGCCGCCGGCCGGTACATCGCCGGGGTGCTCCGGGCGAGCAAGGTGTTCGTCATCGACGACACCGGAGCGTACGGGCACGGCCTGGCGAGCGAGGTCATGGGCGTCCTCGGCGAGCGGGTCGTCGAATCCGGCACCGTTCTGCCAGCCCAGGAGGACCTCACCGCCGTGGTCACCCGGATCCGGGCGGCCGACCCGGACGTGATCTTCTTCGGCGGCTACTACGACGAGGCCGGGCGGCTCCTCCGCCAGGTACGGGCGGCCGGCGTGACCGCCCCCTTCGTCGCCGGTGACGGCGTCAAAGACGAGGGCTTCCTCCACACGGCGGGCCAGCGGGCCGCCCAGGACGCGATCATCACCTGCCCGTGCCGGCCGCCGGAGACGTTGCCGGCCACGTTCATCCAGCAGTACCAGGCCGAATTCGGCGGGCTGGAACCGGGCACCAACAGCGCCGAGGCGTACGACGCCGCCACCGTCTTCCTCAACGGCATCGGCTCGAACCACCTGAGCCGGTCCTCGATGGCCGCGTACGTGTCGGCCTACGACCAGCCCGGCATCACCACCAGGATCGCATTCACCCCGTCCGGTGAGTTGACCGCCTCGTCGATCACCGTCTGGGCCTACCGGGTCCGCGACACCCAGATTCTGGGCGAACGCCCCATTCCCTGACCACTTCCTTCAGTACTCACGAAGGGAACGCCGGCATGACGATCGCCATCGCGCCGCCCCGCCGCTCCTGGCTCGTCGGCCAGCCGCTACGCACCGACGACGCAACCCGCCGCGCGGGTGGAACCGGCGTCCTGCCCGCACTGGCCCAGGTCACCGCGGGCCGGCACCCCCTCGCCGAGGCGACGCTCGCCTGGCAGTGCCTGCGACCACGCGGCGGCGAGGCCGCCGAGATAACCCGGGCGGCGGTACGCGGTGGGAGCACGCCGACCTACCTGCCAATCGCCTACACCGGTGACGACCTGGTGGCCGGCCGCCTGGTCCGCGTCCTGAACGGCCTCACCTGGGCGGTGGTGGCCGGTCGGCCCGGCGACTGCTGGGTGGGCGTCCCGCGCGGCGACTACCATCGCGTTCAGCGGGCGCTGGGCGGCACGTGGCGCCGCTATCGCAAGGACTTCACCGAACACACGACGACTGTCACCGACCCGTCGGCCGCCGCCGCGCTGTGGCGTATGGCCTTCCTCCTGCACGGCCGTCCCACCGCCACCAACGCCTTCTATCTCCCCATGCCCGTCCCGGAAGCCGCCGACATGCTGCGCCGGGCAGCCCAGATCCTGCTCGCCACCGCCGATACGGACCCCTGCGCACGAGGCCGCCGCTCCGTCGTCATCACCAACTCCGCCGACGTCCGCCGTCTACTCACCATCGCGATCGCCTAGCGGCGGCGGCCGCCCCGAGCCATCGCCTATCTGCACCTGCAATGCGGACGCAGTGACGGCGGAATCGACAGGTCTTCGACGGAGTGCCGGTGCCGACCCGTCGCCGTGTCCTCGGGCGCGGGAACGACAACATCGCGATCCACGAGGCGCACATTCTGCTCGACGTCAGCAACGTCCGCTTCGTGGCCTGATGCTCCTACCTCCCTTGATCTTGCGGTTGGATGCCAGTAGGGGATCAGGGACTGGCGGATGCATTCACTAGCCGTCTTGCCGGCGACCACTGCGCGGGAACGAGAGCAACCACAGCGCTTGTCGGAGCGCCGAGGGCTGTCGACCCGTACCCGTCAGGGGTCATCGTCGTCGAGAGGGATTGGTTCGAGTGCAGGCAGGGGCAACCAAAAGACCGGGATCGTCAGGGCGAAGATTGCCAGCCCCAGTACGGGGATGACCGCGCCTGCGGCAGCGCCGAGGAGGGTCAGCAGTGGACCCGCGAGAAGACGCCTGCTCACGATCCGTCCTGCTGACTCGCTGACTCGTCGGTGCAGTACTCGCGGTGCGCGCAGAGCGTATTGCCAGATCGCGCTGAAGAAGATGGTGCCGAGTGCGAACGGGCCACCGAAGAACAGCAAGGCGAGCGGCTCGCCCTGCCCATCGCGAAATGCCGCGGCGAGTACAGACGCCGCGAACGGCACGAACGCCACAGTCATCAGAAGCACAGTGTTGAGCAGTAGCAGACCTCGGTCAGCTGCGACGATTTGGTCGAACAGGACGTGGTGGTTGACCCAGATCGAGGCGACTAGGAGGAAGCTCAGCGCGTACGCCACGAACGAGGGCCACAGTTCGGCGAGAGCCCGTCCCAGGTGGGCCGTGTCCTCCGGTGGCTGGATTTCCAGCACCAGCAGTGTGATGGAGATGGCGAAGACACCGTCGCTGAAAGTGACGGTTCGCCCGGGGTTTCTGCGGGCGCTCTCCTGAAGTGCTGCCTCGTCCGCCGGCTGCCCCCGTCGCCGGAAGTACCACCTGCCTGACATCAGTGGATCCCGACGACCGCTGGCCTGTCGTCATCCGACCGTGTCGTGCGGCTCAACGACGGTGCCCGGCCGACTACGGTGTGACGTCGCCGTCGATCAGCACCGCCGGACGCTGCTGTCACCGCAGGGCACGACGCCATGGGTTCGAGCCTAGAGGGCTGATAGAGAAGATTAATCGTGTTCGAGCAGGCCACTATTCGTTTGGGTTGTTTCCGGCGTTGTTGGTACATCGCGGTTGCGGCCTGTGCTGGGCGTCGGCAGGGAGAAGGCCGGAAGCGCGCCTTCCGGACCGTTGTCGCCCGCGTTCGCCGGAGTGCGTAATAACGTAATCGTAGATGTAACGGCTATGTCGCCAGTAGCCGAATCCCGCAATACGATGGGCGGATGAGCTCGACCGCCACGACCCGTCACGGCCTTACGCCAGCGCCGACTGGCTTCAACGTCGTACAGAACTTCATCAACACCGACGGCGGCGGCCAGCCTGACCTTCTCGCTGACGTCGCCACCGCTGAGCAGTGGTTCACCGCCGAGCTGGCCGATTGGTCCGCCACCGCCGGAGTTGCGGCGCCTACCGTCTCTTTCGGGGAGCGGGACCGGCAGCGGCTGGTCGAGCTGCGCGCGCAGCTACGCCAGACCCTGCACCACCGTGGCTCGCCCAGCGACGCGCCGTCCGGCTGGCTCGTCGGTTCAGGCGTCTCGGCTGGCCTGCGGCAGCGCTGCGACGGCACCGTTGTGGCGAGCCCCCAGGGCGCGGGATGGAAGCTTGTCGCCTCACTATTGCTGATCGAGTCGCTCGCCGCCCAGACGTCGAGTCTGTGGCCGCGGCTCAAGGTGTGCCGTAACGAGGCGTGCGGCTCCGCGTTCTACGACCGCTCACGCAACAACAGCGGAGTCTGGCACGACGTGCTGGTCTGCGGCAACGCCATCAACCTGCGGACCTCACGGGCCCGCCGCCGCGCCGCAGCGGCGGCGCCGCCAGACCCTGGCGAGTGACTGGGCAACACTTGTTCTCGACGTCGAGGACGTAGCTTCGCGTTACCGCGAGTGGGGCGGCCCGCGCTGCCCCACGTATTCCGTGTCAGAGGACCTGGTGCACGACGTACTCGATGGTCGGGCCTTCCTGGATCCGGCCCTCGGCTAGGAACAGCGCGCGGTTGACCCAGCTGTAGCGGGGGTCGCCGCTTTCGATGGCCAGTCCGAGTCGGAGGTAGGCGTCGTCGAAGTCGGTTGGAGCGCCGCCACTGATGGCCGCCCGGGTGGCGTCGTTCATCTCGATCAGGCCGGTGCCGTGCAGGTACAGGTCGGCTCCGTCGTCGGTGTGCACCGTGTGTCGTACGTCCGGCCGGGCGTAGCCGTCGCCGGTGACCAGGAGCCAGTCGCCGCCGCCGGAATTGAGCCGCCCGGAGATTCGCGCTCCGACGACGGTGCCCCCGGAGGAGCCAATCACCTGACGAAGGCCCAACGGGGTGTGGCCGATCACGATCGGCGGAGTCACCGCGACGGTCATCCGGAAGATCTCTTCGAGTTTCATCTGTTACTCCGTTTCGGTGGGACGCGGTGCTCGCGGTCCTGGCGTGACGTACCGGATGCTCGGCGCGGACAGGAGGGTGTCCCGACGAACGATCCGGGGGTCGGCCGGGTTGTCGCTGGTGGCGGCCTGAACCCGAGAGGATCGAAGGCAGCCGGTCTGATGGCCCTCTTTCGAGCCGGATCAGAAGGTGATGGCGACCTTGCCGAGGTGGGCGCCGGAGGAGAGGTAGTCGGTGGCCTCGGCCAGGTCGTCGAGGGCGAAGGTGCGGTCGATGATGGGACGTGTGCCGGTGGCATCGATGGCGCGGATCATTTGCTGCTGCTGGGTGCGGCTTCCGACGACCAGGCCGTGCAGCCGGACCTGCTTGAGGTTGAGGGTGCCGGTGGGCACGTCGCCGGAGACGCCGGCCAGGATGCCGATCAGTGAGATCAGCCCGCCGATCCGGGCGGCGTCGATGGACTGCGGGAGGGTGGCCGCGCCGCCCAGTTCCACGACGACGTCGACGCCGCCGCCAGTAAGGTCAAAGACGTGCCGGCCCCAGTCGGGCACGCTGCGGTAGTTGACGGTGTGGTCGGCGCCCAACTGCCTGGCGCGTCGCAGCTTGGCGTCGGAGGAGGACGTCACGATCGCGGTCGCGCCGAGCATCTTGGCGAACTGCAACGCGAAGACAGCGACCCCGCCGGTGCCCATGATCAACACCTGGTTGCCTGGTGTGACCGCGGCGTCGCTCACCAGGGCCCGCCAGGCGGTCAACCCGGCGACGGTGAGCGTCGCCGCCTCGGGGTGGCTGTAGCCCCGGGGCGCCTTGACGAACTGAGCGGCGGGCGCCACCACGATCTCGCGGGCGTAGCCGGCGAGGCCGAGGCCCGGGGTGCGGCTGAAGGTGTCGACGGTCGGCCGGCCGTCGTTCCAGAACGGGAAGAAACTCGCCACCACGTGGTCGCCGGTCACCAGCTCGTCCACCCCTGGGCCGACCGCTTCCACGACGCCCGCCCCGTCGGCGAGCGGGATGTGCCCGACCGGGGTGGTGGCGCTGCGGATGGCCAGGCTGTCGTGGAAGTTCAGGGTGCTGCCGTGCAGGCGTACCCTGATCTCGCCGAACTGCGGCTGGCCCGGGTCGGGCAGCTCGACCACCTCCAGGGGCTTGTCCGTTCCCGGACGTTGCACCACCACGGCCTTCATCGCGTCACCAACACGTCGTTGGTGAAGACGATCTTTCCGTGGCGGCCGGTGGACCGCGCGTGCGCGATCGCCTCAGCGTGCTCATCGAGGCGGTAGGTGGCCTCGATGCGCGTCGACAGCACCCGGTCGGCGATCAGGTCGATGATCTCTGCGTAGACCTGTTCGATCTCGGCGCGCGGGGCGGAGTCGAGCCAATTGTTCAGCCAGAACCCGTGTACGTGCAGGTTCTTGAAGTTGAGGTACATCGGGTGCACGGCGATCGGTTGTCCGCTCATCGCCGCGAAGCTGACGATGTCCGCCTCGCGCGCCAGGAACGGCGCCAGCTCCGCGACGAGCGGACCGCCGACCCCGTCGAGCAGCAGAGAGACCTTCTCGTCACCGAGCGCCTCGCCGACCCCGGCGGTGAGGGCGTCGTCGCTGACCACCACCGCGTCGGCGCCGGCGTCGAGCAGCGGGTCCGCGACCCCGGGCCGACGCACGATGTTCAGCGTCCGCAGGCCGGCACGGCGGGCGAGCGCGATGATGAAGGCGCCGAGACCGGAGTTCGCCGCGGTCTGGGCCACCCAGGCGCCGGGCCTCAGGTTGCCGTAGCGCAGTAGCAGGTGGGCGGTGGCCGCGTTGATCCCCACCGTGGCCAGTTGCACCGGGTCGATGTCGCGACCGACCCGCACCACGAACCGTTCGGCAATCACAATTTCCTGCTGCCAGGTGCCCGGCTGCCCCGACGGCAGGACCAGCACCCGATCGCCCTGCTCGACCGCCGTCACGCCGTCGCCGACGTCGATGACCCGGCCGACGCCCTCGGAGCCGGCCGGCGATGGCAGCGCCGGCCGGAACGGGTATCGACCGTCGGTCAGCATGAAGTCCGAGGGGTTCAGCGGTGCCGCTTCGATGGCCACCCGGACCTCGCCGGCACGCGCCGGGGTGGGTTCGGCCTCGACCAGGCGCAGCGAGTCCGGAACGCCGTACTCGCTGAACTGGATAGATTTCATTGCTCGTCTCCTGATGAATGATCAGTGCCCAGTGACGCAGCCGTAGCTGTTTTGACTGCGATGACTCCGTGGTTGTGACGTGACCGAGAACCTCGTCAGGCGGGTCGTGCCTGACCGGTGGACGCACTGGTGCCTCCGTCGACGGGCAGGATCACCCCGTTGACGTATCGGGCCGAGTCAGAGGCGAGGAAGAGCACCACCGGGGAGATGTCGTCGGGCTCCGCGATGCGCCCGAGCGCGACCCTCGCCTCGAACTGCCGTAGCAGTGTGTCGTTACCGGTCACGCCCGCGACCGGCTCGGTGTTGGTGAGCGACGGCGCCACGGCGTTGACCCGCACACCTTTGGCGCCCCAGTCCAGGGCGAGCGCCTGCACGAACAGCGAGACCGCGCCCTTCGAGGCGTTGTAGATGGGCGAACCCCAGTCCCCGCGCAGGCCCGACACGCTGGAGGTGGCGACGAAACTTCCGCCCGTCTTGGCCAGCTCGGGCAGTGCCGCCTGCGCCAGGTGGAAGAAGCCGTCGATGTTCGTGCGGCGCAGCTGCTCCCAGTCGGACGGGGCAACGTCGGTGATGTCGCCGGGGATGTAGCTCGCCGCGTTGCTCACGACCACGTCGAGGCGCCCGTACCGGTTGACCATATCGGCGATCAACGCGCGCACCGCGTCGCCGTCGCCGATGTCCAGGGTGCTCGCGCTCGCCTTGGCGCCGATCTCCGTGACTGCCGCGTCCAGACGCGACGTGGTCCGGCCCGCGATGACGACGTCCGCGCCGGCCGCGGCGAAGTCCTTGGCGACCTGCAGACCAATGCCGCTGCCGCCGCCGGTGACCAGAACCACCTTGCCGGTGAAATCGAAGGTGACGTTTGACATGGCTACCTCTTTCGTAGGGGTGTTGAGAATGCGGTCCAGGAGAAGGGCCGCCGGTGGTTGCTTTCGGCGGCAGGGGTCCACGAGCCGTCGTGTTCTTTCATGTGAGCGAGGTGCGGTGTGCGGCTGGTTCGCTCACCGGTCCGGCAGGAGGTGATCGTCGGCGGACTGGAGTCGATGCTGACGGCGCAGCTCGCCGAGCAGATCGATGAGGTCACGAACGTCCTGCGGGCGGGTGCGCCACGACGACACCGAGATCCGCAGAACCCGCCGGCCACGCCACACGCCCCCGCCGAACCACGTACGCCCGGATTCCTGCGCGGCGCTGATGACGCGGACCGTCTCGGCGTCAGTTGCGCCCGAAGCGATGATCTGGTTCAGGACGACCCGGTTGTGCACCGTGTAACCGGCCTCGCGAAGCCCTGCGGCGATCTGCGTGCTCATGGCGACTGTCCGCTCGACGAGGTCGGCCACCCCGTCGCGGCCCAGCGAGCGCAGGGCAGCCCATACCGAAACGCCGCGGGCCCGGCGGGAGAACTCGAACGTCAGGTTCTTCTGCGAGTCGGCCGAGGCGATGGAGTAGGCGGCATCGGAGTTCATTGACTCGGCCAGGGCGGCGGCGTCTCGGACGATGACCATCGCCGTGTCGTATGGAGTGTTCAGCCACTTGTGGCCGTCGACTGTCCAGCTGTCCGCGCCGTCCACGCCCGCGGTCAGGTCGCGGTGGGCTGAGGCGCGGGCCCACAGGCCGAATGCGCCGTCGACGTGGATCCACGCTCCGGCGGTGCGCGCCCGCGGGACGATCTGATCGAATGGATCGCAGTCGCCGGTGTTCACTTCGCCGGCCTGCAGGATCAGGATCGTGGCCGAGGTCAGCTCGGGCAGCCGGGCGGGGTCAATCCGGCCGTGCTCGTCGGCGGGTGCGACGGTGAGGTTGTCCGCGCCGAAGCCCAGCACTCGCAGCGCCTTGCGGACAGCCACGTGTGCGAGCTCGGAGACGACCACACGGATCTGCGGCGCCCCGCCTAGACCGCGACGGTCGAGATCCCAGCCCAGCCGCTTCAGCGCCGCCCGCCGGGCCGTGGCGACCGCGATCAACGTGCCCGCGGTCGCGCTGGTGGTGAAGCCGACCGCGCTGTCCCGCGGAAGGTCGAGGATGTCGAGCAGCCAGCGGCCGGCCACCCGCTCGACCGCAGCCGCGGCGGGCGACGTGACGTGGCCAAGCGCCCCGTTGTCCCAGGCCAACACAAGTCGGTCGGCCGCGGCCGCGGCCGGCAGACTGGCCCCGACCACGAAGCCGAAGTAGCGCCCGCCGTTGCTCTCAACGGTGGCCGGTGTTCCGTACTCGTCGAGCAACCGCAGCGTCGCCAGTGCGCCTTCGCCCCGCTGCGGCAGGGGTTCGTCGAATTGGCGGAGGTTGCGCAGGGCGTCGTCCGGCGGGAAGACCGGTCGGCGGCCGATGCCCGCGACGTAGCGGCGGGCTCGCTCATCAGCTTCGGCGAGGACGTCGAGCTCGGCACTCAAATCCGGGTTCATCTCGGGCCTCACTCAGTCGCGCCGGTAGGTGCCGGCCAGTTGTCCGGCGGCCAGGACGTGCCCGCTCGCCTGGGCCAGCAGGGCCTCGACCGACGCCGTCGGCAGGTCGTCGGCAATCGGCCGGTCCAGCGCGTACAGCAGGAAGCGGTAGGTGTGCGTGCCGTGGCCAGGGATCGGACGCGGACCGGCGTAGCCCGTCCGCCCGAACGCGGCCGGAAGGAACCGGACGCCCTCGCCGGGCTTGTTGAGCTGTCCCTCGGATAGCCCGGGCAGCGCCGCGTCCAGCAGGGCGACGGTGTGCAGAAGCGGTTTACGCAGCGGCACGTCCAGGTCCTCGAAGATCAGCAGGAGCTGCCGCGTGCCGGCGGGCACATGCGACCAGGCCAACGCGGGCGAGAGGTTGTCACCGACGCCCTCGCCAGCGTGCCGAGTTGGGATGGGCGAACCTGGCGCGAAGGCGGGACTATCCAGCACGACGGTCTCGCTGCTCTGAAGCGCGGGATGCCGGGCGACGCTGCGGCGCTCACCGGCGCGGACCCCGCGCAGGAGGCGCCCGATCAGGCGGCCTGGCGTCACCGGCCCGGCGTTCGATGTTTCTGAACTGCCCATTGCAGCCCCTCAACTCGATGGTGATGACATAGCCGAACGAAGTTAGCCTACGTCGACATGCTTGAGGACGGAACGTGATCTGGCCCGCACCCCGCCCTCGGTGACCGCAGGCGGCCGACCGGACGGATGGGCGCCTCCGTGCCGGTCTGCGTGCAGCTGACGGGTTCGGTAAATCCAGCTGAGAAAGCGAGGGGTGCGTTGAGTCAGCCCATCTGGTCGTGCTGACGGGAGTCGTCGGGCTCCTCGGCTATGACCGACCGTCGGTGCGAGGCTCACTGCTGCGGTCGTGAGCCGGGGAGAGCGTTTATGATCGTCTGGTGGCAACGGCGCATGACCCCAGCACGCCCCGCCGGGGTCGTCGGCCTGCGCAGTCGGTCGGGGACGCCAGGGAACAGGCGATCATGGCCGGTCTGGAGAGGCTGCTGCAGTCCCAGACGTTCGCGGAGCTGTCGATCGACGACATTGCCCGCGGATCCGGGATCTCCCGATCCGGCTTCTATTTCTACTTTCCGTCCAAGACCTCGGTGTTGCTCGCGCTGTTGGACGCGCTCGCTGCTGAGGCGTCGACGGTGCTAGATCCTCCCAGCGATGCAACGGGTGATCCGCGGTCGCAGTGGCATACGTGGCTCACCGGCATCTGGACGATCTTCTCCGCCCGCGTCGCCGTCGTTCGCGCCTGCGTCGCACTGGCCGATCCCGAGGTCCGGGCGGCGTGGTCCGCCATCATGACGGCATGGGGTGAAGGCGTCGAACGAGTCGTCACGGCGGAACGGGCAGCGGGCAGGGCCCCCGTCGGTATACCGGCGCAGGACCTCGCGACCGCCCTGATATACCTCAGCGAACGTACGATGATTGCCACCTTCGTCGGCGACGACCCACACATCGCCCCGGACCGCGTCGTCGACACCCTGGTCCACATCTGGATGCAGTCGATCTACGCGCCGCCGAGCCGAGGAAACAGTGCCGCGGCGTTATGGGCGAACAGGTGATCCGCCTCCGCTCCGAGCAGATCCGGGGCCGTCGCGCGTAACGCGCCGAGCATCATCGAGGCAGCCGGACCGGGCGTGAACGGGTAGTCGCTGCCGTACAGCAAGCGGTCTGTCCCCACCAGGTCGCGTAGGGCGGGCAGCGCTCGCGGTAGTGCCGCACCGGCCACGTCGAAGAACATGCTGCCCAGATCGTCGAGCACATCGACGTCGGGCTCGTCACCGCGGGCGAAGTACCCGCCGAGCAGGTGGATCCGGTCGGCCAGAACGGGCAACGCGGCCCCGGCGTGCGGGATGACCCAGCGGATTCGCCGGTAGCCGGCGACGTCGCCGGCGAGGATCAGGTTGACCACAGCGCGGGTGGTGTCGAGCAGGAACTCGAGCAGTGGGCGCGGACGGTTGAACGACACCTGCTCCCAGCAGGGCGGCGAGGTCGGGTGAACCAGTACGACCGCCCGGTGCTCGTCGAGCATCTCCAGTAACGGCCGCAGTTGAGGGTCGCCGAGATACAGGCCACCGTAGTTGGTCAGCAACGACACCGCATCCGCACGCAGCTCCGTCAGACACCGCCGGGCCTCGGCGATCGCCGCGTTGACGTCCGGCAAGGGCAGGCTGGCGGCGAATCCGAACCGGGCGGGATGCGCCGCGACGACCGCCGCGGACTCGTCATTGACGATCCGCGCCAACGACACGGCCGCCCTGCGGTCGCCGAAGAAGATGCCCGGCGAGGAGACCGACAACAGTGCGGCGTCGACACCGTCTTCGTCCATGAAGGACAGCGCCTGCGCCACGCTCCAATCCGGTAGCGCGAGGATCCCGTCCGGGTCGCCGTGGCCGCCTTCCGCCCATGCCCGCCGGTAACCATCGGTGATCAGGTGCGCGTGGATGTCCACAACCCGGCTCCCTGTCATCGCACACCCGCGCGGTCAGTTGTGGTGCGGCGGTTCAGCCGGACCCCGAACACGGTCTCGGGTTGCCTCGTGCTCACCCCGGCGCTCCGCGTACTCATCTTTCGAACCTCACTTCGTCGGTCACCGGGCCGTGTCGCAGCCATCGGTAGTCGCGCGGATAGTTCTGATGCAGCCTCCAGGGAGAGTGTTCGCCCTGCACGGGTAGCTGTGCGAGGCTGCGCAGGACGTACCCGGCGGCGAGATCGATCAGCGGAGCGGTACGCCCCGCGTCGGCGGGCGGTTCGGGAGTCACGCTGCGGTAACCGTGCTCGTCCATGTAGTCGAGTAGGCGGCAGACGTAGTGCGCCACGAGGTCGGCCTTGAGCGTCCAGGACGCGTTCGTGTAGCCGATGGTCAGCACGAAGTTGGGGACACCGCTGAGCATCATCCCCTTGTAGGTCACGTGCTGAGGCAACACGACCGGGGTGCCGTCGACCGTCAGCGCGATGCCGCCGATGGGCAGCAGGTTGAGCCCGGTGGCGGTGACGACGAGGTCCGTCTCGAGCAGGTGGCCCGAGGTCAGCAGCAGACCGTCGGGTACGAAGGTGCGGACGGTGTCAGTGACGATGGCGGCCCTGCCCGAGGCCAGAGCCTGGAACAGGTCCGCGTCCGGCACGAAGCACAACCGCTGGTCCCACGGCTCGTATGCCGGGGTGAAGTGCGTGTCGATGTCGAAGCCGGGCGGCAGCGCTCGCTGCTGCCGGCGGCGGATGAATGACTTGACAACGCCGGGCACCCTGCGGCTGGCCTGGAACAGCATCTGCGCCATCAACGCGTTCTTCCAGCGCAGCAGCGGGTCACGCACACGCCTCGGCAGGGCCTTGCGCAGCACCCGGGCGACGGCGTCCTGCGCGGGCACGGCGAGCACGTAGGTCGGGCTGCGCTGCAGCATGGTCACGCTCGCGGCCTTGGCCGCCAGGGCGGGCACCAGAGTGACCGCGGTAGCGCCGCTGCCGATCACCACGACGCGTCGACCGGACCAGTCGAGATCCTGCGGCCAGTGTTGCGGGTGCACCACCTGTCCCTCGAACTGCTCCACACCTGGCAGGGCCGGCGTGAAGCCCTGGTCATAACGGTAGTAGCCGGAGTTGACGAACAGGAACGAGCAGGTGAAGGTCACCGCCGCCCCGGTCGCGACCAGTTCTGCGTGTACGGTCCATCGCCGGTCGGTCGAGGACCACTCGGCGCTGACCACCCGATGTCCGAAACGAATCCGGTCGTGAATGCCGAACCGTTGCGCGGTGGTCTCGATATAACTGCGGATCGACGCACCGTCGGCGATTGCCGCCGTCGACTGCCACGGCGCGAAGGAGTAGCCCAGCGTGAACATGTCGGAGTCGGAGCGCACTCCGGGGTAGCGGAAGAGATCCCAGGTGCCGCCTACGGCTGCCCGCGCCTCGAGGACGGCGAACGACGTCCCGGGCCGGTGGATGGCCAGACGGCACGCCGCACCGATCCCGGACAGGCCGGCTCCAACAATCAGCACCGCAACGTCGACCGGGGCATCACCTGCGTCGGCGGAATCTGTCGCTGGGGGCCTACGTGGCACTGAGTCTCCTTCGCGCGAGTTGGACTCACTATCAAGTTTTCTTGACAGTGTGTCAAGTTGGTGTTTCCGGCCTGACCTGCCGGGCCGTTGTGCCTGGTGACTTCGCCGAGATCTATGGGGCTTCGGTGTCGGAGACGATCTCGCGGATCACCGACAAGGTGATCGAGGAGATGGCCGACTGGTCGCACCGCCCGTTGGACGAGATCTACGCGGCGGTGTTCATCGACGCGATCGGGGTCACACTCGACGGGGAGAAGGACATCCTCGGGCTTTGGGCCGGCACCGGTGGTGAAGGCGCGAAGTTCTGGATGAGCGTGCTGACCGACCTGCGTAACCGGGGTGTGAAGGACGTGTTCTTCCTCGTCTGCGACGGGCTCAAAGGCCTGCCCGAGGTCGTCAACAATGTGTGGCCCCGCACGGTGGTGCAGACGTGCATCATTGGAGATGCGTCAGCGTGAGCCATCCCCACCCCCAACGGCGCTCGTGGATTCGGGTCCGAGACTCGGACAAATTGCACCGGGTTCTCGTCATGGCGGCCGGGCTCGGCATCGTGACGATCGACCGCCATTGATGCGGGTCTGTGGATCTAACGGAGACCTCTCTGCTGCCGACGGCTCGACACAGAGGGGTGCCGTTAGCGAGAAACGCCCATTGATACCCATATCGGCGGATGGTCGCGTCGATGTCATGCGTCCTTTGACACGCTGTGCGCTGCTGGGTAGACGGCGTTCGTGATTGCGTCGATCTCTGTGGTGGATGTCGCCAGGCGGTGGAGGAGGGTTAGCCATGCGCATCTGCGTCGCCTGTCGAGTGGACCAGCGCACCGTTGTTCGTATCGGCAGTTGGGGCGTGCCGCACGGTACTCCCGGGTACCAGGTCACCTACCGATGGACCAGCCTGTCCGCGTGTCCTCGGTGCGGGGCCGGCCTTCTCATGTACTTCGATCATGATTGTTTCCACCAGCCCTGGGAGGAGCCGTGGGACATGGACTGGTCGTGGCCGATCGCCGTTGACGGAGTTCAACGGTTGAACGCTGCTCTTGCCCGGTGCCCGGATCCGATGCATCCGTCGTGCGAGTGCCCTGTGCGCCGGTCGTTGCGGAACAGCAGCGAGAGCGCACCGTCGTTTGCGGTTCCGGTGACGGTCGTGCTGACAGAGGAAGGGCTGCCACAGATACGGTCAGCACCCATGCCGTGAGGTGGGCGCGACACGGTGGCAGGGCCAGCGGGGCGATCAGACCTGGCGGGATTCTGTATGGGACTCCCGGTTAACCCCCCGAAAACCCCGCTCAATCGCTGACGAAGGGTGACAACGAGTGATGAGCGCCGGGTGGCTTTCCGCAGCTCAGCGACCACTTTCGGCAAGCAATGACATGCTTGGTCCGATTACTGTCGGTAACAAGGGGTCGTCGGTTCGAATCCGGCCGTCCCGACAGCGAGAGGGTTTCCACAGGTCAGAGCCTGTGGAAACCCTCTTTTTCGTGTTCACGGTGGTTCGTCGAGGTCGAGCACGCCGCTTATCGACCCCTTGACTCGACGGGTGACCGACATGGCTCTACTGGACCTCACCAAGCTCACGACCGACCTGTCCTCGACCTGGGCGGGATACCTGCGCGACTGGGACCGGACGCTGCGGGCCGGCAACTACCCGGAGACGACCCGGTACAACTACCTCCTCGCGGCAGCGCAGCTGGCCCGCTACCTGGCCGAGCACTCGCCAGACCCCGATGCCGCCGACGCCGCAGAGGACCCCACCGAGGTGACCCGTGGGCACGCGGAGGCGTTCCAGGCGTGGATGATCGAGACCCGGTCCGCGTCGACCGCGCTGAACAAGCACAAAGGTCTGCAGCAGTTCTTCAAGTGGTTGCTGACTGAGGAGGACATCGACCGCTCTCCGATGGATCGGATCCGACAGCCCAAGACACCACAGAAGCTGATCCCGATCATCCGGGACGAGGACACGAAGAAGCTCCTCGACGCCTGTAAGGGCAAGACTTTTCCGCACCTGCGCGACGAGGCGATCATCCGCCTGTACTACAACACGGGAGCGCGGCTGTCGGAGGTCGGCAACCTGCTGCTCGACGACGTCGACCTCAACACGGAGTCGGTGCACTACCACGGCAAGGGTGCCAAGGACCGCCGGGTGCGATTCGGGCCGAAGACCGCACGGGCCATGAGCCGCTACCTCCGGGCGCGAGGCAAGCACAAGGGTTCGGAGCTGCCGGATCTGTGGCTCGCCGATCGTGGCGGCCGGAGGTTGGCGGCCAACGGCATCAAGATTCGCCTGAAGCGGCTGGGCCTCGCCGCTGGCGTCGCGAACGTCCACGCCCACCGCTGGCGGCACAACTTCGCCCACGAGTGGAAGCGTGCCGGCGGGAACACCGGCGACCTGATGCTGCTGTTGGGCTGGACCTCTGAGGACATGCCCCGACACTACGGCGCCAGCGCGGCGGCTGAACGCGCCCAGGAGATCCAGGTGCAACTGGGCATCGGGGAAGGGGTGTAGACGTGGGCAACGCGGTCGGCCGACCCGGGTACGGGCTTGGCCGACCGCGTTACTGCTGCGACGACCGCTTCAGACGCCATGCGGTCCAGCGTGGATGGAGCAACCCGGCCGGGCATGAGTCATGCGTACTCAGATTTGCTCGGCGAGGATGCGCGGGAAACGCTAGGAACGCATGGGGCACAACGGGGCAAGCGCTCTCGCTATCAACCTACCGATTTCAACGACTACCGGAACAACGCCCACTCGCCACCTCAGCAGGATTGCGCGACCCAAGCCCCCCCCCGCTGCACTGCGGACTGGATCGCCGGAACCGTCCGCGCAGCAGTGAGCACGGAGCGCGGGGGCGCGTCCTGGCATTCGCATGAGAGCGTGGCGCAGCACCGCAGGTGCCGAACACCCATGTACGAGGCGGCCGGCGATACTCTGACCACCGTCTCTGATGATTGGGGAAACCATGAGGGTACGAGAGCCCGTGCTTCCTGACGCAGTACTGGCGCCCATGCGAGCGGCCGCCGTGGCTGCTGCCCGAGACGCGGGAGAGGTTACATCCGGCGAGTTGGCAGAGCGAGTCCTCGACGCGGTCGTGACGGCTCTGTTCGCCGCCACTGACGTCAAGGAGCAGATCCGTGATGTTCCACCAATCGGCAGCCTGCCTCCCGGTGCCACCATGGCAGACGTCCGCACCGAACGGCGGCTAGCGATGTTCACGCCACCAGAACCCTGCTCGGGCTACGGCTCACCGATCACCGCAGAAGTTTGGCTGAACGTGGGCTACGCCGAGCCGTCGACAACACCAACGGGCACGGACAAAAGGGTCTAGCACTCCAGCCGTACCTGATGAAGTCGGAGTCTTCGCTGGTAGTTGTCAACGCCGGCTGAACTTTGACCCCTCTGTTCCGGCCGAATTTTGACCCCCTCGCTGGTTGTTGATGTTCAGTCGTTGGTCTTGGTGGCTGCGGGAACGCGGCCGAGGTCGCGGTCTTTAAGCCGGTAGCTGTCGCCCTTCATCGAGATGACCTCGGCGTGGTGGACGAGGCGGTCGATCATGGCTGCGGCGACGACGTCGTCGCCGAACACTTCGCCCCAGCGGCCGAAGGGCTTGTTGCTGGTGACGATCAGCGAGGCTCGTTCGTAGCGGTTGGAGACGAGCTGGAAGAACAGGTTCGCCGCTTCGGCTTCGAAGGGGATGTAGCCGACCTCGTCGACGATCAGCAGCGGGATCCGGCCGAGCTTCACGAGCTCGTCTTGCAGTCGGCCGGCGTGGTGGGCGTCGGCGAGGCGGGACACCCATTGGGCGGCGGTGGCGAACGCGACCCGGTGTCCGGCCTGGCAGGCCCGGATCCCCAGGCCGATGGACAGGTGGGTCTTGCCGGTGCCGGGCGGGCCCAGGAAGACGACGTTCTCCTTCGACGCCACGAAGTCGAGGGTGCCCAGGTGGGCGATCGTCTCCCGCTTCAGAGAGCGTTGGTGCTCGAAGTCGAACTCCTCCAGGCTCTTGCGGGCGGGGAACCTGGCTGCCCGGATACGTCCCTCGCCGCCGTGTGCTTCGCGGGCGGCGACTTCGCGTTGCAGGCAGGCGGCGAGGAACTCCTCGTGCGTCCATGACTCGGCCCGGGCCCGCTCCGCCAGGCGTTCGACGGAGGCAGCGAGGGACGGCGCCTTGAGGGCGCGGGTGAGGAACGCGATCTCCGAGGCGACGTTGCGGCTGGTCTTGGCGGCCATCACGCAGCCACCTCGACGTCCAGGCCGAACATGCGGTCGTAGTCGCTCAACGGCCGGCGTTCGACCTGGGCGTCGACCGCGGTCGTCGGCTTGTGTTGGGCAGCGACGCGCAGGTCGGCGGCGGCTTGCCGGTGGGCAGGGTCGGTGATGCTCTGATGGCTTGCCCAGCAGCGGTCATGTCGGGCCACGGGCCGGCCGTCGGAGACCACCGTCACGTGGTCGCAGTCGGCGGTGACCTCAACCCGCCTGCCGACCACGGATGGGTGCACCGAGTAGTCGTTGCCGTCCAAGCGGACGTAGTGATCGCGGGGCAGCCGGGTGGCCTGGCGCCAGCCGACCACCGGCGCGACCGGTGGCAGTGACAGCATCGCGGCCCGGTCGGCGTCCCACCGGTCCAGCGGGCGGCAGCCCAGCATCCGGTGTTGGCGGTTGTTCGCCCGCACCAGCCAGTCGGTGAGCTGGGTGTTGAAGTCGCCGGGCGAGGCGAAACGGCGTCCGGGCAGGAACGAGGTTTCCAGATAGCCATTGGCCCGCTCGACCAGGCCCTTGGCCTCCGGGTCCGCCGGTCGGCACTGAATCACCTTGATGCCGAGGGTGCCGCGGAAGGCGTTCATCGCCTCGGTCAGCTGCGGCCTGCCAGCCCGCCACTGCCCGACGGCGGACTCGTTGTCCCACACCAACGCCTTGGGCACCCGTCCCCAGCCGGAGATCAGCGTCCAGTGCCCGACCAGCAAGTCCGGTGACTGCCGGGTCGGGATCATCACCGCTGACAGCCACCGCGAATACCCGGACACCATCACCAGCACCGGCGGCCGGCCGACCTGCCCGAAGCCCAACGGCACGTCCGCCGGCGGGAACCACAGATCACACTGCGCCAACTCGCCCGGCAGATACTCCGTCCGCTGGGCCGGGTCCGGGCGGCGGAACAACGGCCGCAACTGCTGCACCCGATCGGCGAACACCGTCTTGCCGCGGGCCCACCCAACCCGCTCCATGATCACCGTCGTCGGCATGTCCGGGAACTCCGCCAACAACGCCCGGATCTGCGGCTCGACCGCGTCCACGATCGAGCCCTTCGCCGCCCGCTGATAGCGAGGCGGCTCATGACTGGCCAAGGCCTTACGCACCGTGTTCCGCGAGACCCCCAGCCGGCGACAGATGGCCTTGATCGCCATCCGCTCCGCCCGGTGCAACCGACGGATCTCCGCCCAGTCCTCCACGCTCAGCACCTCCCGATGCTTCCGGAAGGGGTCAAAATTCAGCCGGAACCACGGGGTCAGTTTTCAGGCGGAGCCGACAGTAGTGGGCGGTTTTGGCGCGGTATCGGTGTCGGCGTCGCCATCGTGACCATTGATGGATGTGGTCGAAGGGTCGGATGGTGGTGATCAGGTGTGCCAGCAGACGTCGGACCTCACCGAGGGTGAGAGGAATGAGGTCGTCATCGTGTTCGGCGCCCCCTTTTGGGCGTGGGTGGCAGTGACGGCGAGGTAGGTATGGGCGCACAGAACGAGAGTTATGTGGCGGTACCAGGCGTCGTACCGACGCACCTGGTAATGATCAAGACCGACCTCGGTTCTGGCGGTCTGGAAGCACTCCTCGACCGCCCACCGGGTCCCGGCGATGCGGATCAGGTCCTCGTCCTGGGCGCCGGTGGGGCCGAAGCACAGGTAGTAGGCCAGGTCCGTGGGGTCGGTGATGCTGCGTCGAATCAACAGCCAGTGGCGGTATCCGTCGGCGGCGCCGGGCAGGGAGGCCACCGCCCAGTCGTAGAGCCGTGGCCCTTTGGAGCCGTCGCCGCAGCTGCGGCGCTTCCATGCCAGGGCCGGCGCGGCGGCGGCGAGGACGTCCGGGCGGGAGTTGCCGGCTATGGTCGGGACCCGCTGGTTGCGGGGCACGGCCAGGACGTAGCCGATGCGCTGCTGCTGCAACCAGGTCCGGAACTTCGAGTCCTGTCCATACGCCTCGTCCGCGGTGACCCACTTCGCGGACAGGCCGGCGGTGATGGCGCGTTCGATCATCCGCAGTCCCAGCGCAGGCTTTGTGGCGAACTCGACGTTCGCGGCAATGCCGGCTTCAGCGCGGCGGGTGGGGTTGTCGCACCAGCCACGGGGCAGATACAGCTCCCTGTCGACCAGGGTGCGCCCTGCCGGGCTGGCGTAGGCGAGGAACACTCCGAGCTGGCAGTTCTCCGTCCGGCCGGCCGTGCCGGAGTACTGGCGCTGCACCCCGGCCGACTTGATGCCCTTCTTCAGAAAGCCGGTCTCGTCGACGATCAGCACCCCGTCGTCGTGGCCGAGATGCTCGCTCACATAGGCGAACAGGTCGTCACGAACAGCGTCCGGATCCCACGCGGACCGGTTGAGCAGCCGCTGCATCCGGTCCGGCGTCGCATCGCCGGCGGCCTCGGCCAAGGTCCAGCCGTTCTTGCTCGCCAGGGGTGACAGCAGCCCGACCAGGTAGGTCAGCGCCTGGCGGCGCGGTTCTGCACGCCCGAAACGGTGCGCGAACCGCGCCAACAGATCATCCAAACCCGCCCGCCAGCCCACAATCTCATCGATCAGCACAAGCACGGGAGCCTGCCGCCGCTTCGAACGACCACAACAGACAGACGGTGCGATCGCCGGGCCACCGAACGGATAGCATCGACATGCGCGGTTACGCAGCCGGTACCACCAAGGCGTCGATCATGCTCATGAGCTGCCGAAACTCCGGATCAGGCAAATGCGGCTGGGGTATTAGCCGACCCGGGTGGGTGCGCCGTGGCGGGACGTGCCGGGAGCGCTACGGGTCCTGGGCGGCGGCGTACGCGGTGTTCCGCCGCTGCCAGCGTGGCGGGACCTGGGCGAAGATCCTGACTGCGTTCCTCCACGACTTCCCCCAGGCGGTATGCGCCGTGCGGGACGGTGCTTTACCGATGGTCCGGATGAGCCCTTATAGGAGCTTCCTGATAGACGGACATTAGATGTTGAAAGCCTGTTATCGACGGAACGAGTAACCCAAAGTTGCATCTTCCACGCGGAGAGTGGAACCGCTAGGGTATCGAACCATGGCCATTGATCGATGGCTTTCCCGTCCACGGGGGCTCTGCGCTGTCCAAGGAAGGACGGTTCTCTCTGGTTTGCTGCTGGCCGTCGGCGCAGCGCCTTCCACGATCCGAAGGGGGAACTGGTGCGCAAACACCAGGGTTCCAACAGAAGGCTGAAGGCAGGGCTTGTCGCCGCAGCCGGGGCGGCCATGATTGCCGTGCCCGCCCCGGCCCCGGCGGTAGCGGCTCCAACCGCGCTCGCTGCAGCCTGTGACGAAGCCCAGATCCCGGCTGCAATTCTTCTCAACAAGACCATCCCGCTGGTCAGTGATGAGTGCGACCTGCGCGGCAAGGTTGTCCGCGCTGGGGTGATCGGTGCCGCTGTTCCGCAGAAAGGCGAAGTCGTCACGGCGCACGCCTTGTACGTCGAGGGCGTTAAGACCGGCCCGGACATGCCGGACAGCGTCAGCGTAAGGGTCGACAAGGGTGCGGTAACGGTTGAGGTGCGCCACGAAGGTTCCGTCGCCCGCGGAGATGGACAGCCAAGCGGCGTCTCCCCTGGCCGGAGCTCTGGCACCAAGAACAACGGGTCGGCCCAGGCGACCGCCGCTACGCCTGAGTGCAGTCAAAATGCCTACAGCCTGATGGGTAGGTACAACGGCTACCACAAGTGGTACTTCAAGAGCGACACCGTTCCTGCCTACTTCGGCGGCGCGAACCTCGCCGAGACGGACATCCTAAGCGCCTCCTACAACATCGATGTCGGAATGAACGATTGCGGTCTGACCCAGACAATGGGCACGGACTTCGAATACGCCGGTTACACCCTGGACTATCCCGACATCACGTCGACGCCGGCTTGCGACGGCGCCCGGAGCAACAAGAACGAGGTCGCGTTCGGCCCGATCGACAACACAAACATCTTGGCCGTCACCTGCGGCTGGTCCTACTCATGGCCAGGCGACGACCCGATCCAGGAAGCCGACATCCTTTTCGCGAACCGTCCCAACCAGTTCTTCTACTTCCTGCCCTCAGGCTGCAATCAACGGTATGAGTTGCAAGGCGTGGCAACACACGAGTTTGGCCACGCGTTCGGGCTTGACCACGTCTCGGAAAGCTCGTATCCGGCATTGACTATGAGCACCAATGCAACGTCCTGTTCCTACCGTGACAGCTCCCTCGGCCTCGGCGACTACAACGGCCTGCGGGCCATCTACGGGTCCTAGGGCTATGGTGGTCAGATGGTATACAAAGCTCTTCGCTCAACCTTTGCGATAGCACTGTTGTCCATCGCTCTGACCGCGTGCCCCTCAAGTGGGAGCAGCAGTGAGGTCTGTGTAGAGGCCACACCAGGCGTCTCGCCGACGCCGTGCCATGACATGCCGACCGCCGTGATCGATCGATCCTGAGTGGCGCCGGGATGCCCAAGTTGGGCATCCCGGCGGTGCTTGCCGGTGGCTTCCCGACCCGGATTGACTCCGGCGCTGGTCAGAAGAAGTCTCGATCCTGGGCGTCAAGCGTTCGAGCAGAGCAGTCTGCCTAGACGAGAGCCGCCCCGCTACCACTGAACCGGATCCGCGAGACAGCTGTGGCACCCCATCGCCCCTGCTGTGGCTGAGTGCAGGCGCGTGTCCGTCACGTCAACGTAACCAGGGCCCTCTAACGTCGCAGCCGTGACAAAACGAGCAGAATTGGTGCTGCTCGGCGACTGAATCTGCTACCTGCCGTCAACAGTTGGCGCCGCCTACGTCCGTGCTGCCGGCGGTAGCGGAGTGTGCCGATGAAGGCTTGCGCAGATTGGCCACGACCTGGGGTCAGCGTCGGTGCGGATTTGAGGGCGGTTTTCTCTCGTAGGTGACCTCCCAGACCCAGTGGACCTTGTTCTCGACGTCGTTGAGCGGCGGGCTGGATTCGTATCAGGGCTGCGAATCTCCGGTACGCCGACGGCGGGACTTCCGGGACAGCTCCGCCAGCTGCAACATGTACGCCGTCCTGGCGTGTCGTGCCATTTCCGTGCGTACATCTGGATCGAGCAGGCCCTCGGGGTCGACCTGTCGTTCGAAGCGCTTGAGGAAGCCCTGCGTGCCGGCTGCCGTGCGGGCGCGGCGGTCGGTCGTTCTGGCCCAGGATGCGTGGGCGGCTATGCGTGCCCGGCGGCGACGCTGCTCCGGTGTCAGCCCCGTCGACCCGGCTGTCGGTTCGTCGGGCTCAGACACGCTCACCGATCCCGACACGGGATTGGCTCTCCTGGGCGCGTTCGGCGGCTGCGCTGGCGCCGTAGTGCCGGGGCATGTCGTCTGAGGTCCAGCCGAGCAGCAGCATCAGGTCGCCCGTGTCGCCGCCGGCGCGCTTCCACTCGTGGGCGAAGTTGTGCCGCCAGCGGTGGGCGTGGACGTTCGCGACGCCGGCGCGCCGCCCGCGACGTTTCAGCATGAGCTTGATGCCGTTGGCCGCTAGTGCCCGTGTGCCTCGCTCCGCGAGCCAAAGCTCGGCAAGGAGTGACCCTCTGTGCTGGGACCGCGTTCGGAGATAGCGGCTCATGGCCCGAGCGGTCTTGGGTCCCAGCCGTACCCGGCGGTCCTTGGCGCCCTTGCCGTGGTAGCGGACAGTGTCCGTGTCGGCGAGGCTGACATCGTCAACATGAAGGTTGGCGACCTCGGACAGCCGCGCACCCGTGTTGTACAGCAAGCGGATGATCGCCTCGTCTCGACGGTCGACGAACGCTCTGCCGCGACACGTGTCCAGGATGCGTCTCGTGTCGTCGTCCCGCATGATCGGTATCAGCTTCTGCGGCGTCTTGGGCTGCCGAACGCGATCCATCGGAGATCGATCGATCTCCTCCTCGTCGAGCGCGAGCCACTTGAAGAACTGCTGCAGAGCTTTGTGCTTGTTCAGGGCGGTTGCGGGTGAGCGTGTCTCCACCATCCACGCCTGGAACTCCTCGACATGTGCCCGGGCCACGGCGGTGGGATCGTGGGCTGCCTCCGACGTGTCAGGTGCCGATGCCGCACGGTCCTGCAGGTAGCGGGCCAGCTGTGCCGCGGCGAGCAGATAGTTGTAGCGGGTCGTCTCCGGATAGTTTCCGGACCGCAGTGACCGATGCCAGTCCTCCAGGAAGCCGCGCCAGGGAGTGGACAGGTCAGCGAGCATCTTTCCTGCGTCTATTGGCATGGGGTGACGCTCCAGGTCGAGCATTCGTCGAGGGCCGGCCGCAGGGTGCCGATGGGCCCGTCGCGGTGGTTGAGCAACCGATCTGCTGGTGCGTGCGCGGCTGTGGTGTGGCCGGTCACCGTGGGTCCTGTACCTCTCTGGCCTGCCGGGGGACGCGGTCGGCGGCTTCGGTTCGGGTACGCCAGTCCTCGGTGGTGACCTGCCAGTGTGTGCGGGTTGCGTCGCCGGTGCTGCGCGGCGCTCGGTGCCGGCTGAGCCGATTTTGCCCGTGCGCGGGAGGCGTTTCGGTGACGACCTTCCAACCCGCGGCCCGCAAGCCGGCGGCGGGCCTGTCGGTGCGGGTGTAGGTGATCATGCGTCGGTAGCCCATGCGCCGGGCGACTCGCCATGCGGCGGCAAGCAGGACCGAGTGCGCGTTGCGTGGCCCGTCGGTCGCCAGGCGGGTGACTTCGGCGGTCAGGCCGTCGTCGTGGTGGCGGACGTCGGGACGGCCGACCATTGCGACCCCGATGAGGTGGCCGGCTTGGTTGGTCAGACCGAGGGAAAACGTGTGTCCCTGCGGTCGTTCGCGCTGCTGATGGTGGCCGCTGATGTAGGCGCACGCCTGTCGGTAGCTGATTGGCCGTACCCGCGGACGGGCTGGGCGGCGACGCGACGGGCGGTGGTGGGCGGCAGTCTCCGGCTGGTCAGTCATGGTGGCCTGCTCGCACGACGAAGACCAGCAGGTGCAGGGTGGTCGGCCAGCCGTGCCGACTGGGCGCCGACGGATCGGCGTCTGCGCTGTCAGCAGTGGGGCCTTCTGGTGTGGTGACCGCGAGGACGTGCTGGAGGTAGTTCATCCCACCGGCGTGAGCCTCGGGGACAAGCCCGGCCAGGCGCACGATCTCGGTGGGCGCCGGTTGGGCTGAACGCTGCTCGACGAGGAGGACCGCGAAGCCGTCCGGGGTGATGACCAGCCGGAGGCCACGGAAGAGGTCGGCCACCGCACCGTCGACCGGCCTGGGTCGCGCGAGCGGCTGGGGTCGCGGCCAGCGCAGTACGACCAGGTCGACCTGCTCCACGGTGTCGAGACCGGCCAGGTCCGCATCATGGGTGACCGGACGGTAGGCGCGGCCTGCGGCAATGCTCTCGTCGCGAACGGTCGGGTCGTCGTCGAAGTCGACCACGGTTGCGCCGCGCCGGCTGTAGACGGCGATGATCCGACGAGCCAGGAGGCGGCGAAACGTGGACTCGCTGATCTTGCCAAGGGCGCCGCTGCGCCACACCGAGATCCAGATCGGCGAGCCACCGACGATGACGTCGACGTGAAGGAAGTCGTGGTGGTGGTCGAAGGTGGAGCTGTCGGCGTATGGGTCGGGTCTGCCGTCTCGGGACGATGGGTCCGGCCCGCTGGGATTCTCGGGTGTCGCGGAGGATCTGGTCATCGGTGGGTGGCTTCCACACCGGCTGGCCCGTGCTCACGACCACCAATATCGGTCGTGACGGTGGGTTTTGCTGGGGGAGTAGCGCGTTGGCTACCCAACCGTTGGCCAACGGTTGGCCAACCTCCGGTCCGGCGGTGGTGTCGGACTGCTGCGGCGGGTTGCTGACGAGTCCGGCGTGGATGGCGACCGTCGGATTACCTGCACGAGGTGTCGTGCCGGCTCGGCTGGTAACACAGGGTGGCGGGATCTTGACGCGTTGCGCTAGCGTCTCACCTGCAACGCGGCCGGTTGGTTGGCGGCCGTGCGGTGGAGGGCCGCCTGGCGGATCCAGCGCCACAAGAGACGGAAGGGCGTGAACTGGTGTTTGAGATCGAAGCAGCGACTGCCCTGCCGTCCGGGACGTTGGCAAGATTTTGAATGAGATCGGCGGCGCCGTCGGTGCTGGCCGCGCAGCGACGTCTCCACCGAGATGGGCAAGGCCAACCAAGGTGCGGGGCTGAGAACATCAGACGTGCGGCTCCGGTCCGGCTCGAGCCGGACCGGAGCCGCAACGCGTAGCTGGTCAACGAGGTTCGGGGAGTGCCGTGCGTACGGGTAAGGGTCGCCGATCGGGGCTGAAGTTCGCCGTCGCCGTGTCGATGGTCGGCGTGGTGGTCGGGTCCGGGGTGGTGGGCGTGCCAGCTCCAGCGTCGGCGGCCGACACGGTACGCGGTCTGCAGTGGTATCTCGACGCGCTGCAGATTCCGCAGGCTCACGAGATCACCAAGGGGCGTGGGGTGACCGTCGCCGTCATCGACAGCGGTGTCGACGCGACGCACCCGGCGCTCGCCGGCCAACTGGCCGGCCGCCCCGGTGCCGCCCCGGCGGGATCTCCGCAAGGCCAGATCGACCGGGATAAGGAGGCGGGACACGGCACGTCGATGGCCGGCCTGATCGTCGGGCGGGGCGGCGACCGGAACCGGCAGCTCGGCATCGCGCCGGAGGCGAAGGTCCTGCCGATCGCGCTGAGCGGCAGCGAGGGCAACGGCAACGACGCTGAGGTGGCGCGGGACATCCGTTGGGCCACCGACGCCGGAGCCGACGTGATCAGCCTGTCCATCGGCTTCGAGCAGCCCGCCAGCATCCGGATCGTCGAGGCGGTCCAGTACGCCCTGAGCAAGAACGTCGTGCTCGTCGCGGCGACCGGCGCGGGCGGTCGGACGGTCGACTCCCCGGCGAACGCGCCTGGTGTGATTGCGGTGAACGCGACGACACGATCGGGAGGCCTCGCCAGCGCCTCGGTCGTCGGCCCTGAGGTGGTCCTCGCTGCACCAGGTGACGACATCATCGCTCCCGTGCCGACGGTGGTGGAGGGCAACGGTTACGCGGTTGCCTCGGGCACTAGTCAGGCGACCGCCATCCTCGCCGGGGTGGTCGCGCTGGTGCGATCACGCTACCCGGACCTGGACGCGGCGAACGTGATCAATCGCCTGATCCGGACGGCCCGGGACGTGGGGGTGCCGGGTCGGGATCCGGAGTTCGGCTTCGGCGCGGTGGATGTGCTTGCGGCGCTGCAGCGGCCGGTGTCAGCCGTAGACGTCAACCCGCTGCTGGCTGCCGGCTCGCAGCCGGACGGAGCGACGGCCTCCCCCGCAGGCGGGCAGACTGAAGGGCCGGCTGTCGCCATCAAGGTTAAGAACAAGACCGGCATCATGGTCGCGGGCGTGCTGTGCCTGACCGTCGTCATCGGCGCGGTGGTGCTGGCCGTAGTCGTCGCCCGCCGTCGGCGCCGTCGCACCGCGCCGCCGGTCGGACCCGGACCGGGCAGAACGCTGGTGGGTGGTCCAGGGTTCCCGCTGCCCGGGTACGGCCACCCGGGCGTCCCGCCGCCCGGCTACGGCCTGCCGGGAGTTTCGCCGCCTCCGCGGTCGGATGCGCAGCATCCTCATCCACATCAGCCCAGGCCGCAGCCCGGACCCCCATTCCCTCCGCTCGCGGCGCTACCGGGGCAGCCCGGTGGATCGGGGCAGCCCGGGACCGCACCGCCCCAGGGCTTGGGCGGCCCGCACCAGCGCTGATACATCGCTGACCGATCGACGGGGAGGACGGAGATGAGCGACGAGGGCAACAGCCCACCGCAGGTGGAGGCCTGGATGCGGGTGCCGCCCGGCGTCGCTGATGCGATGCCGGCGGGCAGCCCGTTGCGGCCTATTGCCACGGTGGCTGCGCACGGGCCGTCCGTTGGGTTCCGCCAGGATGACGTCCGCGCCGGCGCAGGATCGGCGCCGTCGCAGCTCGTGGGTGGGCCCGGTCAGCGCGACGTTACCGAGTGGGAGGCGGACCGTCTGGAAGCGGCCGCCGACAACATCGAGCGGCATGCAAGCTACTTGCGCCGGCTCGCCGTCGACATGGAGGAGATCAAGGACCTGCTCGGCGGCGAAGCGGCGCTGGCTAGCCCGGGCGGCGCGCTGGGCGGCTTTCCCAAAGGGCTGAGCCTGGCCGCGGCGCACCATGCTCTGCACCGGACGACCTCGGAGTCGCTGACGAAGCTCTCCGACGACATGTACCGGGCGGCCGATGCGCTGCGCGAGGTCAAGCGCAAGTACGACACCGCCGAAGACGCGAACAAGATGTCAGCGCAGGAGATGCAGCGGACCTTGAAGGCCAGCGGCCTGGGTCTGGGTCCCAGCGCGGAAGGAGTCTGACGTGAGCGCCCTGAGCTGGGAGGACATGGCGCGGCAGGTGCTGGTCGCCGGCCGGCCGGCCGATATCACCAGCGCGGCGTTGGGCTGGCAGGCGCTGCTGGGCAACGTCGAGGAGGTGAAGCGGCTGGTGGACGCCGACGTCATCGACCTGGGCGAGAGCTGGAAGGGCCCGGCGTATGACGCGTTTCGCACGCACATGGAAGGGCTGATCAAGCAGGCCGAAACGATTGTGGACGGCGCCCGGGAGTCGGGCGGCGGTCAGCACAGCATCGTGACCGTCCTGCAAACCGCGGCGCAGGATCTGGAGCGTGCGCAGAAAGCGATGCCGGTCCCACAGGGGTGCGTGGGTGACCTGGCGGCGGCCCGCAATGGTGCCATAGTCATCGAGACGGGGCTGTTCGAGGCGAGCATTCGTGCCGACTTCGCGGGTAGTTGGCCGATGGAGAAGCTCGGCCAGCTCAACGACCGGATCGGCGAATTCTTCAACAACAACACCGAGAACGCGCGCAAAGCCTACGACCAGGTCAGCGACGACTACACAGCCCGGGAACGGGAGACCCCCGGAGGTGCTCCGTCGAAGCAGCGCACTGACAGCGGCCCGACCGGAGTGGACCTGCAAGGTCCGACGGGCACCGGCGGTGCCGGCCAGGCAGCCAGCCTCGGTGGAGGGCCTTCAACCGGCGGTCTCGGCGGTGAACCTCCTCTGGGAACCGGTCACGTCAGCTCTGGCGGGGCAGGTTTCGGCTCGGGCACCCACCCGGACCTCTCCGCCGGCACTGGCGGCTACGACGGCAACGCCCCAAGCGGCAGCGGCGCGTCCTCGGGCGTCGGCAACGACCTCGGTGACGGCGTTCTGGCCGGCGAGTACAGCAGCGGCTTGGCCGGGGCAGGCGCAGGTACGGGAACCCTCACCGGCGTGAACTCCGGGTTCGGTGCCGGCGGTGGCGTGCCCAGCGCGACTGGCCTGGGCGCTGGGGGCGGTGGCCTTGGTGGCACGGCAGGCCTGGGCGGGGCCGGTGCCCCCATTCCGGGCGGCGGTTCCCTGGGCCGCCCGGTCAGCCTCGGCATGTCGCCGATGATGGGCGGCGCGGCTGGTGCCGGTGGTGCCGGGCGCGGTGCCAATGGTCCGTCCAGCAGGGGCGGTGCGGCGATGGCACCTGGCATGGTCGGCGCGGGCGGCAGGGGTGGGTCCGGCACGGGCTCCCGTGCTGCCGGCGGTGGCGTCCGGGGCGGCCTGGCTGGGACGAGCAGCGGGGCCGACGACGGCAACGAAGAGTCCCAACACGGCACCTGGCTCAGGGAAGACGACGACGTATGGGGCGCGGACGACGACGGCACGGACGGCGTGTTGCGCTGAGGCTCGCCATTGACCAGCGCTCCGCACGTTGACGGCAGCGGTCGTCCCTGGGGTCGTGCCCGACAAATGATCGCGGCAGACTCATCCGGAGAACAGGGATAGCGACGTGCCCGCCAGGTCAGCCCAACAGCGGGGGCGCCGTCACCCAACGACGGCGGGTTTCGGCCCAACGGCGGCTGGCTGCCTTCTCCGGTACCGCGAGGGTCATTTATTTCGGTGGGCCATGTCTGACGGTTGGTTGGCACCCCCTGTGAAGTCACCGTGGCACTGCGGGTGAATTCGCTCGCTCGGTCGGCTCATGGGCGACAGAATGGCTGCGATCATGGTGGTCGGCGGTGGGAGACGGGGGCGTCGGTGGGCGCGATGTCGCTGGGCACAGTGCTGCGGCGGTGGCTGCGAGCCATGTCCGTCGGCTCGAGCGAGTTGCCTGAACGTGACTACCTGCCTGACCTGCCGGCCATCGAGTGGGTGCGGGCTGCGGCCGGCGGTGCCGATCGAAGCGTTAGCCCCGCGGAGGTCTCTGCCGTGTTGCTGACGGTGGCCCGCGACGGTGAGCCGGGCCTGCGGGCCGCGGCTGTGGATGCGCTTGGTTCCGCTGAGGCGCGGTGGTGGTTGGCGGTGGATGAAGCGCTGCGGGAGCGGTGGTGGTCGGCGCCGCGCTGGTCGCGGAGCCTCGCGGCGGACCTGGCTGACGGTGAGGTGGAGTTACTGCGCCTGGTCGTGGCCGGTTGCCACCGTGACGGGCGGATCCGCGAAGCGGCGGTCGCTCACCTGGCTGATCACGCGCACCCGGCTGCGCTGGCGGTGCTGGCGCTTCGGACCGCCGACTGGGTGGCCGAGGTGCGCCAGCGGGCAAGGGCGGCGGTGGATGGTCGGCTGCAATCATCGCGGGAGTCGTTGACCCAGCTCACGGAGATGGCGTTCGCGCTGCGCGGTCGGGGTCAGGGCGCCTGGTTGGCCGAGCGCGTCGACGGTGTCCTGCGGGACCTGCCCTTGGACGGCTTGGAGCCGTTGCTGGCGGCGCGGGATCGTCGAACCCGGCGAGCGGCGTACCGGGCAGCGACGGCCGGTGGCCTGTTGAGTGTGAGCCGGTTGATCACGGCGGCGATGAAGGACGACGACCTGCCGATCCGGTCCCTGTGCGCCCGTGGTGCCGTTCAGGCCGCGACGGGCCCGGCTGAATTGCGGGGGTTGCTGGTCAGCCGTACTGCGCTGGTTCGGGCTGAGGCGCTGCAGGCTGTGACTGCAGTCGGTGATCTGGGCGCTGCTGAGGCGGCGTTGCCTGACCGGCATCCGCTGGTGCGGGCGATCGCTCAGGCCGCGCTCCGCCGCGGCGGCGTGGATCCGGCAGAGGCCTATCGCCTGCGTGCTCGGCGGGAGGCGCCGGCGCCGGGAGTGATCGCCGGGCTGGGCGAGACCGGTGGCGTCGAGGATGCCGGCCTGGTTCGACGGTGGCTGGCGCATCCACGTGCGCGTGGTCGGGTCGAGGCGGTCCGAGCGCTGCGTCGCCTCGGCGTGACCCGGTCGGCCGAACTGGTGCCACTGCTGCGCGACGAGTCTGGCGCAGTGACCCGCCAGGTGGTGGCGGCCCTGCGCCACGACCTCCCCGCACTTGACCCGGAGATGCTTGAGGCCCTGCTCAGGCCGGGCAACGCGCCGCATATCCGGTTCGCGGGCTACCGGTTACTGGTCGCGGGGAACGCCTGGCAACGGCTGGTCACCAACCTACGGCTGATCGATGATCCCAACGACCGGTTGCGCGGCAGCGCGCGGGCGGACCTCACCGCGTGGCTCAATCGGCAGGCCGCCACGACCTATCACGGTCCATCCCGCGATCGTGCCGCCGAACTCGACACGCTGATCGAGCGTGCTCGTCCGATCCTGGGCGAGGACAAGGTCCGGCTGCTGCGGTTCCATGCCGGCCTGCCCCATCAGGCGGCACTATGACCGGCGACGACATGCCTCGCCCGCTCAGCGACATCGAGCGGGACGTCATGGCGCGGTTGTTGTCCGTGCCGTTCCCTGGGCGCGACGAGTTGCGTGCGCAGTTGCCGTTCGCCGCAGTCGAGGGTCGGTGCGAGTGCGGCTGCGTGACCGTCAACCTTGCTGTGGGCCGTGCCGCAGCGCCGGCTCCGGTTTTGTCCGGTGCACCGGTCTCGGCTGACATCAGCAACGACGAGTTCTACGCCGGCATCGTCCTACTCGTCGATGGTGAGGGCTATCTGTGCTGCCTGGAGGTCTACTCCATCGGTGACGAACCCGTGCGGCGGCTTCCACCGGTCGAGCAGATCAACGCCCGTCCGCAGAGGTAAGCCTCAGCCTTCAGATGGACGGACGGCGCAGCAGCCGGACGCATCATTAACCGCACGGTCTCGGGCTGATGTCGGACCAGCGGCCGCCGGCCGGTATCTGGGTGAGCCTAGTGAGTCTGTCGATTTGAGTCGTCGGCGTGTCGCGGCACCCAATCTGGTTGGGGATTCACGCCGCACCACGCGGCGGTGTGTCACGAATCCTGCGTAGCCAGTCCATCAGTGCGGCGTAGTCAGCATCAGTGAGACCCTGGCGGGGATCGACGCGATGAAGCAGGGCGTGTCCGGCGTGATGTGCTGACACCCAGGCTCGGTCGGCGTCCGTGATTCCGTCGTCGACCCAGGCGAAGGGGCGGCCTGCAGCCCAATCAACGAGGGCGCGGGTCTTCCAGTGCAGCCCGTTCCGCTCGTCCTGCTCGTCGGTGTCGGTCGGCTCCGGCCAGATCACCACCGCCAGCTGCGGCAGACCGATCCGCGGCGCGATGGTCTCGTTCGCGTCGTCCATCCATGTCGTGGCCCAGACCAGATCGCACCGTAGCGCCGTCAACCGGGGTCCGTGTTCGGGATTGATCCTGCACAGAAGCGGATTCGAGCTGGTCTCTCGTGGTGCAGTGCCCGTCTCGCAAGTTAGGTATTGCTGCGGTCCACCGAACGGAATGAGGGGTCCGTCAACATCGAGGAAGAGCAGCGGACGCCCTGCAGAGCTGGTCACGGCAGCACGATATCGGTTCATCCTGGCCGGCCCGAAGCACTATCGTGCCGACGTGATCAAGGGTGATGGTGCTCGACTGGGCATGGAGGCGGCGCGTCGACTCGTGCAGACCGGGTGTTGTGAGATCGCGCCGGGCCTGACGGATGAGGAGTTCGATCGCATCGAGCGGACGTACGGCTTTGAGTTCGCCAATGACCATCGCGCGTTCCTTGCGGCGGGGCTGCCGCTGAACGTCCCGTTCGAGCCGGAGGAGGGCGTGTCCTATGCGTGGGAGAGGCCCTGGCCGGACTGGCGCAACGGTGACCCCGGTGCCATTCGTGAGCGCTTGGAGTGGCCCGTGGAAGGGGTGCTCTTCGACGTTGAACACAACGCGGTATGGCACGACACCTGGGGCGATCGGCCGGCAGGCCGAGATGAGGCGTTGGAGACCGCGCGGCTCAAGCTTGCGCAGGCGCCACGGCTGGTACCCGTCTACGGACATCGGTTCCTGCCCGCCGGGCGTGGAACCGTCGGGCACCCAGTCCTCTCGATTGTGGAGACCGACATTATCTACTACGGCATGGACCTGCTCGACTACGTCCATCAGGAGTTCGGCGGCACGGGTATGGACAGGACAGATCAGCGCTGGAACCCGAAGGCGACGGTGGCGTTCTGGCGGGACTTCCTCTGATCCGTCCGGCACGCCGGGAGCAACCTCGACCCATGCCGCAGTCGTAGCCCTTCCGGCGTTCAACTGACCGCGCGCCAAACTTTCGAGGCTCCCGACTGCTCGGTCACCGCGCCGTGCTCGTACTGGAAAGGGGCCCGTAGGGCCGATCGCAGGCGTCCAACGCGACCTGCGGGCAAGGACAGCCATCGGTTCTGGCCTGTCGAAGGCCCGTTCCACCGCATCCCCCCCTCCGGGCCTCGCTCCGGGTGAGCGTTAAACCTCCTGTAGATCGCTGGGCGGCTCAACACGCCAGTGGTGCGATCAGCAGATCCACGGAACGCTACGGTCCGATGGCGCTCACCTGCTCAGCCACGTCAGGTCAGCAGGGTCCGGGAGTCATCTTCACCGTCGCCGCAGGAAGGCGTAGACGATTTTGTTGGAGGCGAACTCTGAGATGTTGACGAGGTCCCAGCCGAACTGGCCGAGGACCTCGGCGGCAGCAACCGCTTCGCTGACCTTCTCGCCGCTGACGCCGTGGTGGGAGACCACCGCCAAGAGACGATAAGGGTACGTCCGAAGATCAGCTTGGCCCTGCAGGACCGCCCGGGCGGTGACCATGCGGGTCCGGGCGATGTGCTCCGGGGTCTCTGCTGCGGGCATACCCGGCACCATAGTGGCTCGTCGCTCGGGCAGTCTGCCAGCCGCGCAGCCGGTATGTTCGAGAAGTGTCTGCGCTGGCCGGTGTTTCTCGTCTTGTCGTGGCGCTCGTTGCGGTGCTCGCCGCTGCCGCCTGTGACGGTGCCTCGGCTCCGCTGAGTGCGCCGACGGCCGGGCCGGCCACGAGCAGCGTTGCCTCCACCGCGCCTACCGCCTCGGCCGGCCCCAGCTATCGCGCTCAGGATCTGGAGTTGTGCAAGCGTACTGATCTTCGGCCGTTGGCGGAGCTGTCCCTGACGGTGGCCCGTACCGATCCGAAGCCGCCGCTGGGGCAGCCGGGTGCGTCGTGTCTGTTCGAGATGCGGACGAAGGACGGGTATCAGGCGAATCTGCGGGTGGAGGCGTCCACGCCTGTCAGTGAGCAGGAGGCTCGGTTGCTCTACCGGGCCACGGCGCAGGTGACGGTGATGACTCCCGCCGGCGTCATCACCGGCGTGGGCGACGAGGCCGAGGCCTTCACACGGCGGTCCGAGCCTGGCTTCAAGTACGCCGAGTACATGGTCCGCGCGCGCACGGGCAACCTGGTGGTGAAGGTCTGGTTGGCCGTCGGCGGAACCTCATACGCCGCCACCGAAACACTCGCGTCGAAGGCGCTGACGTTGCTCAAAGCGACCCAGGCGGCCGTACCCACGGTGTGATGCCCTCGTCGGTCATCCCCGGACGGCCTCCGGCCACCGCCCCCCGGGCAGCTTCGAATGATCGCCGACCTGCGTCGCGATGTCCCGGACGTTGCCCAGCGCGTCGACGAAGCGCTGACCGATGGTGAGCAGAACGTCCAGGCCGGCAGTGACCAGCTCTCCGACCGACTCGGCGAGGGTGGAGATGGCCCACGGTAGGTCGATGACGGTTCCCCCTTCACCGGCTGCCTGTACCAGTTTGCCGACCAGGCCCGTCACGATCTTCGCGAGTTCTACGGCGTAGTCGACGTTCGCCTTGGCGATCGTGAACAGCCACTGGCTGATGAACTCGGACTTGACGACGGACTCGTCGACCGCGGCCTTCTGCTTGAGTGCCTTGGCGTTGTAGGCACTCGCGGCGTCGCCGGTCCACTTGGGCAGGTTCTCGTTGGCGGGGTCGGTGGTGGCGGACGAAAGCTCGGAGACCGGGGTCTTCACGTCGTTGACCCAGCGGAAGCTGACCTCGATCAGCGAGAGCACCGGCAGTTGATGCTCCAGGGCCTGCTCGACGCGGTCGAGGACGGCGTTCAGTGCCGTTTTGGTGCTGTCCAGGCTGTGCTTGATCCACAAGAGTGCTGCGGGTCCGAGGAGCCACTTCCACTGCTGTACCTGCTCGACGATCTCATTGAACTTGGCGATCGCTGTGTCGATGCCGGAGCGGATGTGGTCGAACGCCTTGTTGAACGGTTCCCCGTACTCGAGATCAGTGGTGCCTGGCTGCATGGGGTGCTCCGTGCCCTCTCCGAACGTCGCGCGCTGGGTCACTAGGCCTTGTAGATCTTGTTGAGGTCCAGTGAGACGACCTCGTCGGCCCGGTCGTACTCGTCGGCGATATGCCGCAGGGCCTTACCCACCTGTTCGAATTCGGTCACCGCCCCATCCAGGACGCCGACCATGAAGGTGTGGAAATCCCTGTATGCCAGCGAGTGGACGACGACGTTCGCGTCACCGATGAAGAAGGCCGACGGGTCGAGGTGGAGCTGCTCTGCAGCGACCTTGATGGCGGCGACGCGGTCGGACAGCGTCAGCCACTTACTTCCCTCATCGCGTAGCGAATCGGTGATGACGTTCAGGTCAGCCATCTCACTACCTCACGAGTCCAGTCCGTCCGGCGCGGGCCAGCTCGAACGCGCGGAAGAGGGAACGGGCCTCGAACTGCAACTGGCCCGCGTCTGCCCGTGCGATCCGCCGGACGTCGCCGGTGATGCCGATGATGCCGCCTCCGCGGATGCGCAATGTCAGGCAGCCGTTTGGGCTCGACATGCTCGACTCGTCCGTCCGCGTGGTCCGCCGCGCCGCAGCGTCCAAATCCGCGTCGAGGTCGGACAGTGTTCGCCAGGTGTCGCGCAGCCACGTGTACTCGTCGACGTCCCGATCGGGGCTCCTGTCGAGCGGCTCCTGACCCGACGCCGCAGGATCTCTCTCCTGCGTCTGTAGATGAAGGAGCGCCGCCGCTTCGAGGGCAGCCTGCACGGCGGCGGCGTACGCCTCGAAGAGCGCATCGGCGAACCCGCTGGGGCCGAGGCGGCTGCGCCAGTCGCGAGCGATCGTGACAGCCGAGACCTCTCGTTGGGTGTCGACCACCACGCGGACGGAGCCGGAGTGGTCCGCTCCGGAGCAGTCCGCGGCTCGCAGCTCACGTCCCGTCTCGCGCAGCGCACGATCGGCCTGCTCGCGCAGGACGGAATCGTCGCCCAGGAAATCCAGGCTTGCCAGTTCGGGGCGTTCACGCCTGCTGCCGTGCTGCATTCGCCCCCGGCCTCCTGCTCGTCAACGCTTTCCGTAATTCGCCCGCCACGGCGAGGTAGGACCACGGTACGTGAATGACCAAGATCCGTGGGACCCCGGGCGCTGGGCTGGACGTCTCGCCACGGCGAGGACATTTGTCGCGGCAGAGAGGCTCCCGGGGAACCGCGCCGATCTCCGCAGCGGAAAGCCGGACGCACCCCATTGGCAAAATTTTTACCCAACGCCAGCCAACAGCACTCTTGAGCTGCCGAAAGAGACCCTGTCGGCGATCTCCGTGCGGGGTCCCGCGAAGAGTGGCGTCCTGGAGGCCAACAGGCGGTCCAGCGTTCTGGCCTGCGGACAACAAACGTGCGCGTGCCGATCTCTGAGGTCGTGGAGCATCGGTGAACGCCGGGGTCGCGTTGGGTGCGCGTGTGTGGATGTGCCTCGAGAGCTACCGCCGCCGGCGGCAGCCCGCCGCACACCGGGAGTATCGCGATGCCTTCCTTCTCCGAATGGCCCGAGTCTCCATTGGACTCCGCCCAGCGCGCTTTCGACCTGCTCGTCCACCCGCCCACGACTCTTCAGTTCGACGGCTGCCAGCTCGACGGCTGCCCGGACCGCCTGATGTCTCTGAACGAGTTGAAGCGGTTCCTCCTCGACCGGGATACCTCGCGAGGGGTCCGCGACCTGGTTTGGCGGGAACTCGTCGTCCGGTCGCGCCAAGACGGCCCCGGTTGGGGGTTGGGGGCGGTCGGCCTCGCGATGCCCGGCCTGCGGGCCTTGGCCGGTGGGCTGGCGCGGGGTTACCGGGGCGACAGCGACGATATCGACGCGGAGATTCTGGGGACCTTCTGGGACCGCCTGATGCGCCGGGTGGACGTCGACCAACCGCGGATCCTCCCGCGCATGCTCGACGCTGCCGGGCGGGCGGGCCTGAAGGTGCGATACGCCGACGTCACCACCGAACCCTTCGACAGCGAGCCGCCCGGGCCGCGTACCCCGCTGCAGCCGTGGGATCACCCGGAGTTCGTACTGGCCCGCGCGGTGGCGATCGGGGTGATCGACGCCGACGACGCCAACATCATCGCCGAGACGCGGCTGGAAGGCGCATCGGTGCAGGCGGCGGCGGCCCGGTGGGGCATCGCGGGACAGTTGGCCTCGCACTGGCGCGACCGGGCTGAGTCGAGGCTGGTGGACGCCATCCGCGCCGGGGAACTGGCCCACGTCAGGCTGCGTACCCGTCCGGCCAAGCCGGTTCGCCGCACGTCCCTGCGGGCGTGGCCCGGCCAGTGACCAGGCGACCCGTTGGGTGACGGTTGGCCAGCGTTGCCGGTCAGCCCCGGGGAACCGGGCCCAACACGGGCTCTTGGCGGTCACGAGACCGATCACCCCTCCGACATGCCAGCCGGGGTGCGCGAGCGGTCTCGGGCGCCGCCCGGTACGGGTGGTGACTCGGTCCGGCTTTAGGTCCGTGCTCACCACGAAACCGAACCCGGTGTGGAAGGAGCAGTGCTTCCACGGTCCCCGCTCGTGCGGGCGGCGCCTCCCAACCGCTTTCGAGCACGCCCCACCGAGAGGTGGGGCGGGAGTGTGGTGACGCCTTTGATGACGTCGATGGCGAGGGTGGTGGTCGTGGCGATCTCCACGCCTACGCCGCAGGCCTCGCCCTCGCCCTGGCGGGCGTGCCCGTCGCCGAGGGCCAGCATCGCCCCGTGAACGTTCACACCGAGGTAGAGGGTGGTGCCGGCGCGCAGGTGCGGGGTGTCGAGGTTCCCGCCGTGGGTGTCGGGCACGAGTGTGGAGCGGGCCTCGAACGCACCGGGGGCGACACCGATCGTGCCGATCATCGGGTCCAGTGGCAGGTCCACGATGTGGTCGCTGCGCGTGGCCTGAAACCGGACGGTCCCGGCCTGCCGGTCGATGCCGTACACCCACACCCGCTCCTGAAGCGGCGGCTGGAGGGTGGCGGTGTGGGAGGTGGACGTCAGTGCCCCGAAATGTGGGAACGTCGAGGACACACCCCAGTCCCGCGCGGGGACGATAGCGGCGAGGTGGACGGCAAGGGTGTCGCCAGGCTCGGCGTCCTCGACGAAGAATGGCCCGGACACCGGATTGAGGTACGGCATGCGGCACACCTGCGACGGTAGGTCCGCCGGCCCTCTCACGAGACCACCGAAGCAGTCCTCCGTCACGACGGTGAACACGTCCCCGCCGCGCACGTGCGCCACCGGCATCCGACCGCCGAAGGTGTACGCCAACTCGTCCCGGGCGGGCCGGTAGGTGAACGTGTCCATGCCGGTCACACCCGCTCCACGTGACGTGCCTGCGGCTGCGCGGGCGCCAACCCCGAGAGGGCAGGCCGGCGGCCGGACAGGTACAGGCCGGCCAGAACGACCATCCCGAGGGTGAGCCAGGCCAGGCCGAGGCGCTGGGCGGCGATGTTGGCGTTGACGACCACCCACACCAAGATGGTGAAGCCGACGGCGGGCATGACCAGGTGCGCCCACCAGTTACCGCTGCGCTCCCGGATGAGGTGGTGCACCACGACGGAGACGTGCAGGACGAGGAACGCGACCATCGCCCCGAAGTTGATCAGCGACGACAGCAGGGTGATCCCATCCGCACGGGTAGCCATGTACAGGCCCAGCGCCAGGGACACCGCGCCGGTGAGCAGCGTGGCGTTGATCGGCACGTTACGCCGGATCGACACCTTCGCCAGAAATGCCGGCAGCTGCCGGTCCCGGGCCATCGCGTACAGCAGCCGAGACGTGGCGACCTGCGCGACCATTGAGTTCGGCAGCCCCCACGCGATCGCCGTCGCGACCGCGCACACCGTCGCCAGCCACCCCCCGCCAGCCATGGAGGCGGCGTCGTAGAAGGCGGTCCCGTTCGGATCACCCTCGACGAGAAGCCTGCCCGGTTGGGGGACGAGCATCGCGGCCAGCCACGTCTGCGCGACGAACAGCACACCCGCCAGTACGAGGACCGCGGCCATCGCGCGCCCGATCTGCCGGGAGCCGCCCTTGGTTTCCTCGGCCAGCATCGAGATGCCGTCGAAACCGAGGAAGGACAGCACGGCGATCGACACCGCTCCCGCCACCAGAGACCAGGTGAACGTGTCGGAGTTGTAGAACGCGTCCCAGCTGAACCGGCCCTTCCCGGTCGCGAGGGCCCAGCCGGCGACGGCTAGGAAGACCGCCAAGACGATCAGCTCGCCGACGAGCATCACCCGGGTGACGGCCGCCGTCATGCGGATGCCAACCGAGTTGACGATCGTGTTGACCGCGACGAAGCCGAGCAGCCACAACCAGACCGGCACCGACGGAACCGTGGCGTGCATCGCCACTGACGCCACCAGGTACAACAGCCCCGGTACGAGGACGTAGTCCAGGAGGATCACCCAGCCGGCGAGGAACCCGACCGGCGGGCTGATGCCGCGCCCGGCGTAGTTGTAGACGCTGCCCGACATCGGGAACGCCTTCACCATCTGCGCGTACGAGAGCGCCGTGAACACCAACGCCACGACACCGACCGCGTATGCGAGTGCCACCATCCCGCCGGAGCCGGCGTACACGCTGCCGAAGATCGCCATCGGCGCGATCGGCACCATGTACACCAGGCCGTAGGCAAGCAGGTCCCGGAAACGCAAACGGCGGCTCAATTCCTGGCGGTAGCCGTAACGCATCAATTCCTCTTGCAGTTGCATCGAAGCCATTCCGATCATCTCGTATTTGTTCGGGCGGGACAGTCGCTGCCGGTCAGACCTGCGGGGCCTTTCCACCTCGAGAGGGTCGCTCGGAATGGTTGGCCGGGTCGATACCGGAAATGCGGACAGAGGAGTTGTCCGCATGGAGAGGGCTCTGCGCGCGAACCGGCCAGCGGGCAGCTCGGCAGGAGATGTCCGGCCGGGGCAGGTAAGCCCGGCGTAGAGTCGCCGATGTCCGAGGGACACTCGCCCCGGCCGGTCCGGCGACGGGCGGGGACATGCCAGAGTTGTTCGAGGAGGGCCGTGCAAGTGGCGGATCCTGACGCCGCCGTCTCGTTGGCAGACGCTGTCAGCGCGTCTGTCAGCTACGACCAGCTTCGTGTCTCTGACGGCATGCTCTATTGGTTGGAAACCCGTCCGGACGCTGGTGGGGTCACGACGTTGACGCGCTGGCGGGCCGGCGAGGGCAAGCTCGATGCCAGCCCGGGGGGATTCAACGTCATCAACACCGTTCACGCGTACGGTGGTGGGTCTTTCGCCGTCGCCGGGGAGTCGTTGTGGTGTGTCGGCGAAGGTGGCCTGTACGAGGGTCGTCATGGCGGTGAGTTCGACCTGGTCAGCCGGGTGTCCTTGGGAGATCTGACGCTCGGCGACGGCGAGTTGCTGGCGGTGCGAGAGTCGGACCACGGCGACGAGTTGATCGCGTTCTCACTTACGGGTGCACGACAGCTGAGAACCCTCGTCGCGAGCAGAGGCTTCCTGAGCGCACCAAGGCCAGGTCCGAGTTCCCTGGCCTGGTGTGCATGGAGCGAGCGCGACATGCCTTGGGATGCCTGCGAGGTATGGGTGGCGCCCTATTCATCACATGGGCGCATTGAGGCACCGGTCAAGGTCGCCGGCGGTGCCGACGAGTCAGCGATCGAGCCTCGGTGGGGACCCGATGGCGCGTTGTACTTCATGTCAGACCGCAGCGGCTGGTGGAATCTGTTCCGCTGGAATGGAGACAAGGTCGAGGCGGTGGCATCCATCGCCGGCGAGTGCGCCGCAGAGCCGTGGGAGCTGGGTTACGCGTCATACGACTTCCTCGACGACGGGCGAATCGTCGTGGCAGTGCAGGAGGGGCCGCGACACCGACTCGTTGTCATCGACACTTGCGGCGCCGTCCGACAGGTGGATCTGCCGTACACGTCGATCAAGCCCTATCTGGCCGCGCTGGGTAGGGCGGTGGCGTTGATCGGTTCGTCACCAACGGCGGCGCCCCAGATTGCGCTCGTTGACCTAGCCGATGACGACCCGCAGGTGGAGGTGCTTGCCCGATCGGAGCATGCCGGGCTTGCCCGGGTGCAGGTGTCGACGCCGACAGAGCTGCGGGTCCGCGTCAAAGATGGTCGTGAGATCTTGGCGCTGGTGTATCCACCGACGGGCGCACCGGCGTCGTGGCGGGCTCCCGTGATCGTTCGGGCACACCCTGGGCCAACCGCATCCTGCCTGCTGCGCCTGGACTGGCAGGCGCAGTTCTTCACCAGTCGTGGATTCGCTATCGTAGACGTGGACTATCTCGGCAGCACGGGGTACGGCCGAGCCTTCCGGGAATCCCTGTATGGCCGGTGGGGCCTGGACGACGTCGACGACTGCGCAGCAGTGGCGAACCAGATCCTGACGGCAGGACAAGCCCTTTCCCGGACAGGTCTTCATCCGCGGTGCCAGCGCCGGCGGATACACCGCGCTGCACGCGGTGGCGCAGGATGGTCCATTCGCTGCTGCCACCGCCGTTTCAGCGATCGTGGATCCTGACCGGTGGACCAAGACTGTGCCCCGATTCCAGCGTGCGCACGCTATGCGGCTTCGCGGCGGCGCCGGGCGAGTCGATGCCGCTGCCGTTCAGCGACCTGTGCTGTTCATTCACGGCACTGCCGATGAAGTGGCCGTGGCCGAGGACGTACGGGAGCTTGCCGATCAACTGGAGGCTCGCGGTATCCCTCACGAGCTTCTACTCCTCTCCGACATCGGCCACTACGTGGCAACATCCAAGCGGGCGGGTGCGGCACTGGAGGCGGAACTGGCCCACTACCGGGAAGCGATAGCAGCTGCCGCGGCCAGTCGAGGCGGTCGCACTGCCGCGAGCGGCAGCTGATGGCGAACGTATTCGCCGAACTCACGAACCTCTAGCTCGCACCGGTAGGGCTCAAGGTCCGCTTGGACCTCGACGACGCGCTGCAAGCAACGGTGCGAGGCGGTCTTCGCTGCATGATCTACCGCCTCTCGGCCAGCAACGCACGCTTCATCAATGCGGCCGGCGGCTGCCAACGACGAGGCCAGTAGCGCGGTGTCGATGGCAAGACGACGGACGTGCGTGGGACTCAACGCGGCAAGCGCGACAGCCAGGTGCTGCTGAGTCTGCTGCGGTCTGCCCAGGTCATGGAAGCAATGGGCCATCTCGTCCGCCAGATAGGCCGTCGTGAAGTACCGAATCCACGTCGGCTCGTCCTCAGGCCGGCTGCGGGCCAGATGTCCCTCCGCGATGTCGAGGTGCCTGAGGCACTCGCCCTCACGTCCGAGTCGGGCGTGCGAGCGTGCCACCACGGCGTGTAGCCCTGCCTTGACGGCTGGCGTCGCCAGACCCTCACCGCCTCGCACCGCCGTAAGCGCCATCCGCAGGGCCGGCTCGGGGTGACCGCAATGCAGCGCGAGATGGCCGATGTTTACAGCCAGCAGGTAGCTGCCGTAGAGGCGGTCGTCGGCGGCCTGCGTCAGCCGCAACGCGCGTAGGTAGCGGCGCTGCGCGAGACCATGGGCACCGGTATCGACCGCCTGGTAGCCACACAGCTCGAAGAAGCCAGCCGCCAACGTGTACAAGCGCCGACCGATTGCTTCCGAGGCGGGAGGGTTCGCCAGCAACCGGTTCAGCTCATCCTCGATGTATCGCTGCACCTGAGCGTGGACTCGTCCAGCACCGTGCGTGTGGTCCAACTGCCGGAACATTTCAAGGGCCGTCTCAGCGGAGAAGATGTCCTCTTCGCGGACCTGATCAGGCGAGCCAGGCCGCCGGGTCACGGAGAGGAGGGGACCGGCTGAGGCATTCAGCCAGTCCAGGGCGGCACGATCAAGGACCCCTGGTTGAAACGGAACCCGGATGACCATCTCAGACGTCCCCGACGGTCGCGCCGAGTAGGTACGCAGCAGGTTGGCGACGCCTGCATCGCCGGCCGGTGAGGACACCGATGGCTCGCCCTCGCTATTCGGCCTCTTCCCTAGCAGCGGCAGCAGCCGAATCAAGGCGCCGTCGGCCGCCAGCGCTCTGTCGCATGCCTCGACGAACTCCCGGGAGGGAAATCGGTCCGCTGTCTCGACCCGTTGAACCAGATCAGCGCTGAAGCGGATCATGGCGCCCAGCCGCGCCTGGGAGAGGTCGGCCCGCTCCCGCATCCGGCGTAATTCGGCACCGAAGAAGTGGCGCTCGGATAAGGACGGCTGCAGCGCCCGCGGGGTCTGACCCATGACACCGCCTCCTCAGGCCACTCCCGTATCAAATGGAATCGAGCGGCATGGACATCGCGCACATAGGGTCACTCACGGTCCGGCAAGACGCAACCAAGCACGCCAAACATCGTCGGTGAGTGATCCGCATTGTCAGCGCGGGCCATGCGGACATCTGCTTCGTCCGCATGCCGGGGATTCACTCTTACGACTCCAAGGGGGAGCGTTGAGAACGGGGCGCTGACCTCCCGTCAGCTCCACCCTGTTCGTACGCCCCATGAACATGCGGTGGAGCGCGGAGCCGGCGTACCCCTGGTCGTTGGAGGGCTGCGCCAGTTGGCATCGGCCGCGACGGGGACGGGCGCCAGCATCGCCTCAGCTTCTGTGAATGGATACCGCCGGACCTTGGGTCGCCGTGCCGGTCGTCTGGGCCACGCCCGCTTGCCGACCCCAGCCGCAAGGGAGAGCCGCTATGCCACCCAGCGCACCCGGGCGATCGGGCGGAACCGATTCCGCCCTCGCCGCTCAGATCGACCTGCTGGTCCGTCCTGGGCGGAGGTCGCTAGGTCTCGACGGTCCCGTCCAATTGCCGCACCAGGAGGCCGCTTCTGAGCCGGGCCGGATCAGTAAGGGCATTGTCACCAGCCCAGCTCAGTTGCGCCAGGTCACTCAGTCGGCGAGCAGCAGCTCGGCACGCTCCCTTCCGCTGCTGCTGAGCGTCAATCAGGAGGGTGGTCGGTTGAACGCGTTGGACTGGCAGGGCGTCGCTCAGTTGCCCGGGAACCTGGCGCTCGGTGCGGCGAGGGACGAGGGCTTAGCCGAGTCGGCGGGCCTGGCGATCGGTGAGCAGTTGCGGGCGGTCGGGCTGACGTGGAATTTGGCTCCGGTCTGTGACACCGCGTCGTGGCCAGCGCTTACTGCGGTCGGTACCCGCGCTTTCGGGTCGGATCCTGAGCAGGTAGGGCTGCTGGCGGCGGCCTTCGTACGCGGACTGCAGGCGGCTGGCGTGGCGGCGACCGCCAAGCATTTCCCGGGTCTGGGCGGAGTCGGCGCAGATCCCCATCACGTCGCGCCGGTCGTTGACCGGCTCGGCCCAGGTGCGTTGCAGCCGTTCCGTGCGGCGATTGACGCGCAAGTGGCATGCGTGATGGTTGGCAGTCATACCGTCCTTGCCCTTGACAATCGGCCCGCGTTGGCATCGCCGCGCGTGCTCGGCGTGCTACGCGACGAGCTGGGTTTCGACGGTGTAACGGTGAGCGAGAACCTGTCGATCCGAGCGGTGCACCAGCCGCTCGGTGGCCTGACCCGGGCGGCGGTCGCGGCGGTGGCGGCCGGCGTCGACATCGTGATGCTGGACTCGGAGGTCTCCCGCCGGAGCAAGCAGCCGGCCGAGCGGGCCGCCGCAGTTCGGCGTCGGGCGGAGGTCGTGCAGGCGCTCATAGACGCTGTCGAGCACGGCGTGATCGACCGTCAACGGGTCGGCGCGGCTGTGGCCCGTGTGCAGGCTCTGCACCGCCGGTACGGCTTGACGCCCGGCTCCGCCCGGCCGACCTGGCAGCAGGCGAACGCATCAGCCTGGAGGGCGGCTGACCGGGTCGCCGACCGGTCGGTAACGGTGGTGCGCGGCACCCGTCTCCTTCCGTTGGACGTGCCGCCCGGCAAGGTGCTGGCACTGGTGAGGGTGCCCGACGCCGGACAGCGTCGGGCTGACAGTGCCCGCCACGCGCCGGACTATCTGCCGGCGCTGCTCGCCCCGCACCACCGTATTTTGCAGGTGCCTGTCGGTGCCCCGGTGCCGACAGCTGGTCCGGTAGTCGTCTACGGCTACGACACCCGCACCACCACCGCGGGTCTGAGTGGGGCTGCCCGGGAGGCCACCCGGCTGACCGAACTCGGACGGACAGTTGTCCAGGCTGCGCTCGGCGACGTGGACGACCTGCTCGGTTCACCCGCGCCCGTGCTGGTGGCCGCGTTCAGCCCGCACCGGCCCTCTGCCGCGGCGTTGGCCCGAATTTTGTGCAGCAGCGGCCGCGCCCACGGCGCCTTACCGGTCTGCGGTGCGTCATGGTGACTCGGGTGCCACCGGGCCAGCTCGCCGGTTTCCTGCAGTGCCTGTACGAGGCAGCGGGAATGAACCGACCGGGGGCGAGGGTGATGGCCGACGCCCATGTGGAGGCTGACCTTCGCGGCATCCCCGGCCACGGCAGTCGATTGGCCCCTAACTACCTGGACAAGCTCCGCACCGGGCGCCTGAATCCGCGTCCCTTGATCCGGACCGTACCCGGCGGGGAGGCGATCCTGGTGGTGGATGCAGACCTGGCCCCGGGACCGGTAGCGGCCCGCTTAGCGGTCACCGCGGTAATGCTGCGCGCTCGGCGTTGCGGCGTCGCCGCCGTGACCGTTCGCCGGACCGGTCATGTCGGCGCGCTCGGCATCCCTGCAGCGCAGTTGGCCCGGCGCGGGCTGGTGGGTGTGGCCGCCGCTCAGGCGTCGGCGCAAAGCGTGGCCCTGCACGGCGGCACCAGCAGGCCGGTACTCGGCAGTAGCGCAATCGCGGTTGCCGTCCCAGGCGCGGACCCGCAACGTCCCGTACTGGTGGACCTGGCCGCAGCCGCGACTTCCTGGGGCCGAGTCCAGCAGCTGGCTCGCGATCGACAGATGTTGCCGGACGGGTGTGCCCTCGGCGCAGATGGACTCGCGGCCCACGACCCGAAACTCGCTGCGGTCTTGCTGCCACCGGGTGAGCGCGGCCAGGCCCTAGCGATCGTCTTAGAGCTGCTGGTTGGCGCGTTGACGGGCAGCGCCCCGTTGCCGGCCGGGGATGACGGTCGCGGCCTATTGGTCGTAGCTGTCGACCCTCGCCGCCTCGGCATCGGCGATTCGCTCGCCGCCGGAGTTGCCACCGTTGCCCGCGAGGTGCGCGATCAGGGCGCCCGGATGCCCGGGGACCGCGCTTGGTCTTACCGCGACCGGACCCGCCAAAGCGGCATTCCCATCGACCCCGACGATCTCGCCGCGCTCATCGACGCCGGCCGGCGCGCGCATGTCCGTGCTCCCCACGGATGGATCCAGCCCGACCCTTCCCGCTCCATCATCGGATCAGCAGAGGAGTAGCTGTGAGCAGCTTATCCAGCGCACTCACCGTCACCGACCCTCCATCGTTACTTCGCAGCGAGGCCCGCTCAGAGGTCGCCCGCGCCCTGCAAGCGATACTCGACATCGCCGACCCCTATCCGGTTGTCGACGCGGCGCGGCAGCTCGCCGACGGGCCGCTGCAGCGCGCCGTGACCGAGGTCCTCACCGGGCGGTTGCTGCATGAGCCGACCGGCCGCCGGGTCCCACTGCAGGAACTACCCACCCGCACGGTGACGCCCCTCACCCGTACCCACGGTCTCGACGCCGACCAAAGCGACGTCTTGGGTTTCGCGCTGCGCTGCACCTTCGCGTGGCCCGGCGTCGTCGGCACCCCGGACGCTCCACATGCGTTCAAGTCGGTGCTGCCGGCCGGGTTCGCGCCGATCGCCACTGTGGAGGAGATCGCGGCGAGCCAGGCAGCAGCCGGTCCCGACGGGTTGAACACCAGCTACATGATCTCGCAAATGAAGGGCGGCATGTCGGCTGACTTCGGCATCGGCTGCCCCCTGATGTGCGCGTACTGCTACCGGCGCGAAGGCGACACCGTCGACGGCTACCTCGGCTCCTGGGAGCCGACCGGTTTCCTCGAACCGGAGGACGTCGTCGCGCGGCTGCTCTCCCACCCGTGGTTCACGCCGCACCACACGCCCATCGGGCTGCACATGTCCACGTCCGAGGCGTTCCTGCCGAAGCTCTGGCCCCGGACCTGGCACGCACTGCAGCTACTCGACGAGCTCGGGCTGACCAACCGGGTCTCGTGCATCACCAAGTACGCCCTGTCCGATGAGCAGATCGAATGTCTCGAGTCCCTCGTGCACGTCGATCTCGACGTCAACGTCTGCTACGCCGCCATGCCCGAGTCGATCGAGCCGCCCAACCGCGAACGCCGGCTGCGTTTCCTGCGCCGCATCCTGCAATCCGACAAGATCAACGTGCTGGCGTACTACCGACCGATCGCCGAAGGACTCAACACCACTGACGCGCACCTGCGTCACGTCTGGCAGACCTTCAAAGACGCCGGTGCCCGCACCGTGGTCCTCGGTGGGCTCAAGTTCGCCGACGACCACGTCCACAGCTTCATGAGCTACGGCCTGCCCCTGCCCACGGGCACGTTCAAGCCAGGCAAAAAGCTGCTCACTGCCGACACTGAGGCGCGGATCATGGCCGCTTTCGCTGAGGTGTACGCCGATGTGCCCGCGGACTGCCGTCCCGCCGTACTGAAGAGGTCCTCGTGTGGTCGTGCGGTGGAACGCGGCAGTTACATCCCCGACTACAACGGCCACTACGACCTGCCGACCACCAACTGCCGCCTGCGCTGTCCCACTGCGCAGCACCAGATTTGCGCCGCAGCGCAGCCGCCGGAGGAGGAGACGGTACGACAATTGCTCGCTCGCATCGGCCGCCCCGATGCCCGCGTGGATATCACCTCTACTACCACCGTCATCCACGCCCCACTGAGCCAGTTCGAGCGGACATTCCTGCGCCAGAACCTGCTCTTCCCGGTCCACACCGCCCGGCAAGCCGCCGAACTCGTCGCCGCAAGGCTCACGCGATGACCGCCGCCCGGCCCACCCCAGTCCGGGTTTTCGCGCCCCTGGCCAAGTCCCCGTTGCTGAACCGCCTCGACGCCGAGCACGCCGACCTCGCCGTGCTCCTGGCCACGACCGCCGACCCGGAGCCAGCCACCGTACGCGCGCTGCTGTCGATCACCGCAATGCCAGTCGCGGACCGGGTCGCCCGAGCACTCGACGACCGCGCAGACCTGCCACTCACCTCGCTCGCGTTGCTGGCCGCGCACCGGCCCGACGCCAAACGGGCAACGGGCACCCTACGAGGCAGGCTCTTCCCCGACGCCGCCGCGCCCGGCACGTGTCACACCTTCGCTCGTACTGTCGCCGCCCTGGCCCACCAGCCCGCATCGGTCGACGACACCTATCTGAGCGGCGAACGCTTCCGCGAGTCCGCCGCAGCTGCGGATCCAGCCGTCCTTGGCGAGCTTCTGGCCCCGTTGCTGGACGCAGACACGCTCAGCGATCCGGCCGAGACGGGGCTGATCGCGTTGCTCGATGCCCGCGCCAGCCACGCTCCGACAGCCCAGGTCGACCTGGCTGCCACCGCCGCTCTTACCCGTGCCCGCCGCCACCGGGTACGCGCCGGGCTGATCGCGCGGCGCGAGCAGACGGTCCGCGACCTGGCCCACCACACCGCCGGACTGACGCTGGCCGCCGAGCTTTGGTTCGACGCGATGACAACGGCTGCCGACACCCCCGCCCAGGCTAGTCAGGCCCTCGCCATGACCGAGGATGCTGCCGATACTCTCGCCTCCGGCGGAGACCTCCCCTGCGCTTGGCCCGCCGTACGGAGCCGCTGGCAGCAGGTCACTGCCGCCCGCACCACCCGCACCCACCAGAGCGGCTGGGAAGAGGCGTGGCAGGCAGCCGAAGCCACCGACGACGGTGCCCGCTGGGACGACACCCAGCGTGCCCTGGTGACCGGCTACGACCTGCTCGCCGAACACGTCCGTACTACCTGGCCGAGAGCTGACGTCCCACCCACCCCTGACGAATGCTGGGCCGCCGACCCGACCGGTCGCATGCTGCTGCACATTGTCGCGAACCACCTCACCGGCCACCAGACACACAGCCCTCTCCCGCACTACGACGACCGACTCCTCATCGCCTTCGTGCACGGCCTTGCCAAGAACCGCCGCGACAGCATCCCTGCGGACCTGCACGTCACAGGCCTGATCGCCGCCATCAAGGCCGCCCGGTCCAAGGCCGCACTCCTGGCCCGGGCCGTTCCTGCCGACCTCGGCATCGTCGTGCCGATGCGCGCCGAGACGCAACGCCTAACGCGCGTCCTCAACGGAGACAACGCGCTTGCTGCCAAGGTCGCCCAACTGGGCTGGCTCCTGGCAGCGCACCCCGACGCCCGCGCCGATCTCTTGCTGGTCGACGAGAGCACCGACTGCGCATCCGCCCGCGCAGCCGCCCACACGATCCAGACCAATCACCCGCAGATCCGCGTGACCATCACGGCTCGCCCCGACGACGGCAGCGCCAAGGGTGGCGCCGTGCTGTGGGGTCTTGCCGAACTCGCCGGTGCCGGTCGCACCATTTTGGCCTACACCGACCTTGACCTGACCTACCCGCTCGACCAACTCGGTCTCCACATCGCTGCCCTCGACCAGCCCACCGTTGGCGTCGTCGTCGGCTCCCGCCGCCGACCCGACTCCCACGGCTACTACCCGCCCGCTGGCCCGGTCCCGACCGCTCTGCTCTACCAGCGAGCCGTCCGGGACCTCCTGCAACTCGACACCACCGACCCGCAGGCCGGCTTCAAAGCCTTCCCTGTCGCCGCCCTACGCGCCGCACTGCCTCTCGTCACGGACCAGAGCCTGGCGTTCGACAGCGATCTGCTCGCCGCCATTCGGCGAAGCAATTACACGGTGGCCGAGGTCGGGATCGCCGCTCTCCACCAGTACGTCGAGGGCCCGCGGGGAACCCCGCGGGACTACGACGCCATGCTGAACGCCGTCTACCGGCAGGCACTGCACCATGGTCTCGATCCCGACCTTCGCCGTACGCCGACGTGGGACCGGATCCGTCACGCTGGCTCCCTGGCCGCAGCCGCCGCCGAGCGTCCTCCCACCACCCTGCTCATGCCGTCCACCCCGCGTTAATGCGATGCCGCGGACCGCCGGCACTGAACCGCCGGCGGTCCCCGCTCGTTGCGCGTGCTCCATGTGCCATGAATCTGGACCGACAGACCGTAAACTGGGCATACGCGTCCCGGCTCACCGTCGCAACACCCTGACGGCCGGTGCACCTCCGACCGAAAGGCGAGTCAGTGAAGGCCGTCATCGCTGTTGCCGGCATGGGCAGCAGGTTCTTTCCGATCGGCAAGACGATCAACAAGTCCATGCTGCCGATCCTCAACCATCCGGTCCTGGCCTACGCGGTCGCCGACTGCATCGCAGCCGGTGCCCGCGAGATCGCGATCGTGACCGCCCCCGGCGAAGCCGGCCGCCAGGTGCGCCATTACCTCAGCGAGGACCACGACCTCAAGGCATACTTCAGCGCACGAGGCTGGCAGGACAAGTACGCGCCTCTCGCCGATCTACACCACCAGGCCGACTTCACGTTCCTCGAGCAGCCCCGCGACGACCGGTACGGCACCGCGCTGCCTGCCATCATCGCCGCCGAGTTCATCGGCAACGAGGATTTCCTCCTTGTCGCCGGGGACGATCTTCTCCTCCGCGCCGACGGTGGATCCGACCTCGCCGACCTCGCGGCTGCCCGGGCCGCCGCTGGTACACCGGCCGCGCTCGCCGCCGCTACGGTGCCGGGCGCCGAGGCCCACCGATACGGCATCCTCCACCCACGCACCGCCGCAGCCGGCCACCACCTGCTCGACGAGCTCTTGGAGAAGCCCGACAGCTACGGCGAACCGACCGCGTACATCAACATCAGCCGCACCCTGCTACCCGCCGACGCGGTGGCCTACTTCCAGAAGCTGACCCCGGCCTCTAACGGCGAGTATCAGGCCACCGACGCCGTCGCTGCCTTCGCACGCGATCACGACGTACTGATCCAACCCATTACCGGCCAGTACCACGACTGTGGCAACCCCGCCGGCTGGCTCGCGGCCAATAACGCTGCAGCCGCAATCCAAGCTCTCACGGTCACTGGCCCGCGCGACTGATCTGAGGGGCACGGCGACATCGTCGCCAAGCTTCCCGATGCCCTTGACCCCATCGGTTGGTAGCCCGACATCCGGCCCTGTGGGCTCCTGGGCCCCCGCCGCGCACGGACGGCCGGTCTTCCGCACGGGCTCCGGCTCGGCGGCCAGTGAGCCATGTTGGATACTCTTCCCGCTCATTCCGGCCGCTGCTGAGGTGGCCGGGATCGCCGCATCCGGCGGCGCATGAAGCTACGGGAGGAGGAGGCGGTCGTGGCATCTCCAGTTCGAGACCATCGCGTGCAGGTCGTGCAGAAGTGGGGCTTCGGGATGGCCCCCGTCAAGCCCGAGGTCCAGCAGAAACGACGTCAGTCGGTAGCGGCCGTGCTGAGCTACCTCCAGAACGGGCCGATTGAGTCCAGCCCGCCACTGCTGGAGGCCCTGTCGGAAGTCAAGGGGTTCTACTCGCGCTGTCACAAGCAGGACCAGTGGGACTGGTTCACCGTGTGGCAACAGCTGGGCCGCCCCGGACGTAAGCGCTGCCTACAAGTTGGTGATGCGCTCAGTCGCCTACGGACCGCCATCAATGACGGCGACGATGCCACCGCTGCGAATCAGCTCACGCTCCTGACTGACGCGAACGTGCAGGTCCATCTCGCTGGACTCGTCGAAGAACAACCACGTGAACCGCGAGGAGCCGGCTACATCTACGTGCTGTCGACTCGCGAGCAGCCTCGGATGCTGAAGATTGGCTACACCGAGCGGACCGTCGAGGAGCGGGTGAAGGAGATCAACCGGGCGACAGGCGTCGTTATCCCGTATGGCGTGCGCGCTTTGTGGGTGGTCGCGGATGCTCCGTCAGTAGAGGCTGAGCTGCACGATCGACTGGCACCCTACCGCGTGCGTAAGGACCGCGAGTTCTTCGACCTCGACTTTCGCGACGCGTCCGCCCTCATCCAGGGCTGCATAGATGGTCTCCGACGCGAGGACTAACCTAACCGCCCGTGGTGAGCAGCTGACGGAAGGCCACACGTTCCTCCCATAGATCAACGGGCCGGCCCGCCAACTCAGCCAGGAGTTCCGGTAGGCGCCACGTCGTCAGATGTGCGTAGCGGGCGTTGTAGACGCCGACGGCCTCGATGGCGAACTCGTCAGGGAAGTCCAGCAGTACGTAGCCGAGCAGCTGCATGATGGTCGGCGCTTCCAGCGATGGCCGCCGTGTCCCGTCGCGGCGCTTGCTGCCGAGGCTCGTCTTGAGTTCGAGCAGCAGGCCTGCGGCGATCAGGTCGGCGTCGGCGTTCATCAGCGATGATCCGGTGAAGGTCGGCCCGACGGCCCAAGCGCCGTGCCGTGTCGACAGGGACGGCAGGAGGCTCTGTTTGGCGAAGGCACGCAGGGTCTGGAGCTCATCGAGGGCGGCGGGTGGGGCGAGCTCAAGGAGCTTTTCGGCGGTGATGGACCTTGGGGCCAGGGCCATCAACGGGGATCCGGGCGTGGGACCGACCCGGTGCAGGTCGGTGAGGAGCGCCAGCGCCCAGCAGGCCCGGGCAACGAGTTGATGGTCGGCCTCGCTGCCCGTGGCCGGCCCGGTGAACCGGGAGGTCCCCAGGCTGTCGCCGCTTCCGGAGTAATTCAGCGTGCGCGCCAGTTCGTGGACCGCGTGCCGGAGTGGGGGAGTGCGCGCGCCGAGCATTGCCAAGCGCAGATCCGGTCTGGGATGCACCATGAAGCGCACCATCCAGTCGAAGGCCGAGCCGACGGTGCCCGGGTTCGCCTGGCTCCCAGGCACGACAAGGGAGCCCACGGATTCCCGATACCGGGCCTGCAGGTCCTGCCAGCGGCCGAACCGCCCCTGAATGAACAACCTCGCTGGAGAGGCTCTGTCGCTCAATGCCACGGTCAGCGCCGGCCAACCACTAACGATGGTCATGCTTCGACCACCAGGCGCCGGCATCGCTGCCCGCCACTGTCCATCATGGCCGGATGCTATCGAACGCCGCGGCATTCGAGCTGCCCGTCATCACCGGACCGTCGATGGAAGATGACCAGCGCGGCCGCTGTTGGCGATGTCGGGTACCGCCAACAGCAGCCGCCTGGACTGGCGGTCAACGAGCAGTGGACAGGAATTCGTTCTGGGCCTGTCGGAGGCTGCTGAGGTCGTTGGGTACGGGCATGACCCCGTAGCGGTCGAAGGCGTCAACGCTCGCTCCAAGCGACGGCGGCGAGTGCCGCTGCCACTCGGCCAGCGGCACGCTCGAAGCAGTCAGGCGTAGTGGCTCGGCGAGCCGGGCGAACTCCACCTGCTGCCACTCGCGCAGCTTGTTACCACGCCGCGCGGAGGCCATCAGCGTGGCGGCGACCTTGGTGGTCGTGGCCGTCTGCGGCTGGATCACGCCGCCGTTCATGATCGAGTGTCGGCCCAGCGGCAGTGCGGCGCGGTGGCCGTACCGCTCGCCGACCACCTGCGAGACGTGTCGGCAGGTCTCGCAGGCCAGCCACGACCACCGGGTTCGGGTGGTCACCGTGTCCCGCACGCACAACACACACAGGTCGAGGTCACCGGGGATGTCCTGCCCCTCCCACTGCTGCTCCCACTCCGGCGTACGCGGCTGGCAGCGGCACCGCTGCTCGCGTGGGGCGCCGTCGCGGAGGTGCCCGCAGGTCAGGCAGACCGCGAAAGCAGTCAGGTCCAGCTCTTCGAACGGCACGGTGAACTCGCTCTCCGGTGCCACGAGGCACCCGCTCTTGCCGTACCGCAGCTTGCGGTCGACCTGGTCTTCCCCCGGAGGCACCGTGCGCGGGTGGCGCGGTTGCCGGGTCAGCAAGCCGGGAGGCTTGACGCTGACCACTCTTGACGCCCAGGAAGCATAGAGATCATCGAGGCCGGGAGCAACTCCGCGGGTGGAGACTTGAGCCAACGGCGGTGGCGGAACTATCCGTCGGCGGCGAGTCTGAGCCGGGCAAGCAGGTCGGCGACTTCCCGGGTCAGCTCATGGTCTGGGCCGTAGACGACGCAGAGGTCGTCGTGCAGCGGTTGCAGCTCGTCTGCGGCCTCGGCGGCCTTGTCTTCGGAGACCAGCAGTATGCCGATGTTGAAACGTAGGTCGAGAGCCGTGGGGGAAACGTCGCCGGAGGCGGCGCGTACGTGCGTCAGCACCTGCCGGAACTGGCGCAGGGCTGTTGTGGCCTGGCCGAGTTCCGCCCGGCAGTGGGCTGCCTGCCGGAGGCATTCCAACGCGTCCTCGCTGGTGGGGCCAGCGGTACGGGTGTACGCCGCGGCGAGGGCGTCGAACTCCGGCAGTGCGCGCCGGAAGTCCCCGCCGATGATAAGGATGGCGGCTCGCCGTGATCGCAGGCCCAGTACGCGGGGACTCTCAGCACCGAGCGCCTCGCTGGCGGGGCCGATGACGCTCTCGAGCACATCCGCGGCTTGGGCGAACCGCTCGTCGTCCAGCAGCTCATCGGATTGGGTAACGGCGGCCTTGATCGCGTCTCGAACCTCGGTCCGCAGGATCGCCGCCGGATCGGCAGCCGACATGCGCGGCGCCGGGACCACGGGAGCGGGTGCGGGTCGGCGGCGGGGCGCATTGGGTCGGCGGTACACCAGCGTCGGGTCGGGCATCGTGCTGCTCGCGCGCTCGGAGGCGGGCAGTGCCGATCCAGGTAGGGGCAGGAAAGGCAGCAGCCGCTCGTAGACGTCGTAGGCGTCCGCCGGCCGGTCCTCTGGGGCCTTGGCCAGCAAATCGAGGACCAGTTCCTCGATCGCTGCGGGCACGTCGTGGCGGAGCGTCCGTAGCGGTGGTGGCGGCTCGGTGATGTGCTGGTGCCACAGTTCGAAGTCGCTGCCGCCAGCGAAGACGCGTCGCCCGGCGAGGAGTTCGTGCAGGACACAGCCCAGGGCGTACAGGTCGCTCTGCGGCGTGACCTGTGCGTTCTGGATCTGCTCGGGCGGCATGTAGTGGTGGGTGCCGAGGGCGCTGCCGGTTGCGGTGAGGCGGGTGACGTCGGTGCGCAGGATGGCGGCGATGCCGAAGTCGAGGAGCTTGATCGCCCCATCCGAGGTGACCAGAACGTTGTCGGGTTTGAGGTCGCGGTGCACGACGGGGATGGCGTGGGCGTGGGAGAGGACGGTGCAGATCTGCGCGGCGATAGCGGCTGCCCAGGTAACCGGCAGCGGCCGCTGTGGGTCGATGAAGGCCCGCAGGGCGGTGCCGCGAACGAACTCCATCACCAGGTAGAGCCGGTCGTATGAGCGATCGAGGACCGCGTCGTACACCTGGGGCACGCCATGGTGTTGGATGCGTGCGGTGACGCGGGCCTCGCGGCGGAATCGCTTGGCGAACTCTTCCGCCTGCTGCGAGGTTTGCACGGCCTCGACGCGGATCAGTTTGATGGCGACCTCACGGTCGAGGACGCTGTCGTAGCCGCGCCAGACATGCCCCATGCCGCCCGAGCCGACTTCCTCGACCCGTTCGTATCGACCGGCGATCGGCTCTGCCCGCACGTTGCCCCCACCCCTGCGACTGTCCCAGCCAGATGGTCAGTGTTGCGGTCGAACCGATCACCGTCCAGGGTTGCCGCCGCGGCGTGTCACGCTGGCGCCGCGACGGCACCGGCCGGTCAGGCCACCGCGTCGTCGACGACCCCCTCCTGTCGGCGGATCAGCCGCCAGGCGGCGCTGCGGGCGCTGCGGTTGAGCGAGCTGCGGAAGTTCTGCTGCGGGTCGAAGTACTTGCGCCCCAGGTCGGCGGTGCTGTCGAAGTGGTCCATCATCTTGTCCTCGAAGACCGGGTCGAAGACGTGGCCGAAGTTCTCCTCGTCGTTGGCGACGGCGGCCAGCCGCACCTTCGGGTCGGCTAGCGCCTCGTTGAAGGGCTTGATGACGTCCTGCTCGGTGAACTCCGTGCCGTACTTCTGGTTGAACCTGTCGATGAGTTCCGACAGCAGCGACTTCTCCGACTCCTTGGCACCGCCGGATCCATCGCCGAAGCCCTTCATGTCGGCCGGCCCCTCGGGGACGAGACTCACGTCGTGCTCACCGGTCTTCTCCACCCGAAGATGGCTGAGGTCGACCTCGCCGATGTCCACGCCGCCGTCCTCACCGCGCGGCAGCCGATTGAGCAGGTGCCGCCCGTAGAGGTAGAGACGCTCCAGTTCGGCGTCGATGTAGGTGACGATGCCGGAGAGGAAGCTGTACTTGCGGACGTAGTCGTTCAGGTCGGCCCGGAAGGTCTCGGCCGTCTCCTGGTCGTCCTCGTCGTCGCCGTTGAGCAGGTCGGCGAAGCGGGTCACCGCAGGATCGAGATGCCGGTACAGCTCCGCGTGGAGCTTCTCCCACTTCGCCGTGTTGCCGGCGGCCTGCCGCTGAGCAGCCAGGTAAGCAGCCGCGAACGCCTGCATCTCCTCATCGACGAGGACCGGCACAGACATCACCCTGCTCTGCGCGGTGTAGAGCAGGTTGGGGTCCGAGGGCAGGGTGGCAGCTTCCTCGAAGTACGGGCGGAAGGACTCCTTGATGTCCTCGGCGTCGTTGACGAAGTCCAGCACCGCCAGGTCGGACTGGCTCTTGCGGTCGGCGGTGCGGTTGAGCCGGGACAGAGTCTGCACGGCGGCGATGCCAGTCAGCGTCTTGTTGACGTACATCGTGGTGAGCAGCGGCTGGTCGAAACCGGTCTGGTACTTCTCCGCCACGACCAGGATCCGGTACTCGGGCTGCCCGGCTCCGCCGGCCTGGGCGGACTTGTCGTCAGCGCGCGTGTAAGCGAAAGCCTTCGGCAGGGCGCTCTCGGCGAGCCCGCCGTTCTCCTTCGCCTCGGTGGTCTCCTCACCGTCGTAGGTGAGTGTGCCCGAGAAAGCCACCAGGACGCCCGGGTCGGGATAGCCGAGATCGCCGATGTACTTCTTGATCGACCGGGCCATCTGAACGGCCTGCGGCCGGCCCGCGGTGACCACCATCGCCTTCGCCCGCCCGCCAAGCCTCCCGGCGGTGTGCGTGCGGAAGTGCTCGACGATCACCTGCGCGTGCTGGGCGACGGTCGAGTCGTGGGTCAGCGCGTAACGGGCCAGCAGCGGATTCGCCTTGGCCGGGTCGACCTTCCGCTCGTCGCGGTTGCCGTTGACGAGCTTCCAGTAGGTGTTGTAGGTGACGTAGTTGCGCAGCGGGTCGAGAATGAACTTCTCCTCGATGGCCTGCCGCATCGAATAGGTGTGGAACGGGTGGTACTTTCCGTCCTCACCGAGCGTGCCGAAACCTTCTAGGGTCTTGTGCTTCGGGGTGGCGGTGAACGCAAAGTAGGAGAGGTTCGCGGCCCGCTGCCGCTTGCGCGCGTTGGCCTTGAGCTGAGCCTCGACGTCAGGTGCGGCCGGCGCGCTGGTCGCACCCGGATCGTCGGAGTCGGCGTCCAGGCCCAGGTCGCGCAGCACCGCGCGGACCGAGGCGGCAGCATCACCGGACTGGGACGAGTGCGCCTCGTCGATGACGATCGCGAACCGCCGGCCCTGGATCTCGGTCGGGTTCTGCTTGAGGTACTCCTCGAGCGCCGGGAAGGTGTGCAGCGTGACGGTAACGATCTTGCCCGTCTCACGGGAGAGCGCCCTGGCGAGCTGCTCGGACTTCGACCCGTGATTCTCGTCGATCTTCACCACCAGGCCGGCGGTTTGCTCAAAGCTGCCAACCGTCGCGCGGAGCTGGGCGTCGAGGTTCCGCCGGTCGGTGATAATGATGACCTTGTCGAAGACGGGCGAGCCAGGCTGCAGGCGGGCCCGCCCCGCGTCCGGGTCCAGCTTGGCCACGTCGCCGTTCGCGTGCAGGGACGACAGGCGGTGGCTGAGCCAGGCGATCGTGTTCGACTTCCCCGACCCCGCCGAGGCCATGATCAGGTAGTTGTGACCCGCCCCGTGCCGAGCGGCGTGCGCCGTCAGCTTCTTCACGGCATGCCACTGGTGGTAGCGGGGGAAGATCAAGGACTTTCGGGTACGCCCGTCCGCACTCTTTTCTTTGTGCAGGTGAATGAACCGCTCCAGCAGGTCGAGCCAGTTGTCCCGCTGCCAGATCTCCTCCCACAGGTAGGAGGTGGCGTACTTCCCGTACTCCGTGGCCGGCGGGTTACCCTCGCCACCCGGCCGACCTGGGCCCTCCGAACCGGTGTTGAACGGCAGGAACCGGGTCGGCTTGCCGCGCAGCTGGGTGGAGACGAAGACCAGGTCCGGGTCAACGGCGAAGTTGGCGATGACGCGGCGGGAGAAGATCAGCTCGGTGGGGTCGCGCTCGGTCCGGTACTGCTCCTTGGCTTGCTCGACCCCTGAGCCGGTCAGAGGGTTCTTCAGCTCTGCGGTGGCCACCGGGATGCCGTTGAGGAACAGGGCCAGGTCCAGCCGGTTGCCCCGGTCGGCCTGCTTCGTGGCGTAGGCCAACTCCCGGACGACGGTGAGCCGGTTGCGTCGGTAGTCGGCGAGGATCTCGTCCGACTCCACGAAGGACGGCTTGAAGTAGGCGACTCGGATGCGTACCCCGTGGTCTTTCACACCCTTGCGCAGCACGTCGAGCAGCCCGTCAGTGGCAATCGCCTGGTCAAGGCGCTTGACGAACCCGCGTTGCGCCGCGTCCCGGTCGCCGCCGTATGAGATGACGAGGTCCTCCCATTGGGCGGCCTGGGTGGTGCCGATAAAGGTGAAGAGCTGGTGGGTGTCCAGACCGAGGTTGGGGCGGTAGTCGGCGGTGTCGCCACGCTCCCACCCACCGGAGAGGAGGGAAGCGACGATCGCGTCACCGAAGGCAGACTCATGGTGTATGGGGCCCATCGCAGCTCAGTCCTCGATCCCTCGTCCGCTCGCCGTCGACACATCAATCTGCCCGGTCACCGCCGCCGTAATCAGCGCCTGCCGCCGCTCGGCCAATACGCTAAGCTGCTGCTTCCGCAAGTCGCGCTGCTTGTCCAGGCTGTTTAGGAGTCCGTCCACTTCTGCCGCTAGCTCCTGCTGCGCCTCGAGTGGAAGTACGGGAATGCGGATATCGCGAATATCCGGCAGAGATAGCTGGGTCTTCGTGCCGCCATACTGGCTCCCCATCAGTCGAGTCTGCACGATTGGCGATGCGATCAGGTAGGCAAGCCACCGTCCGTCAATCTCATTCCGGACGGGACGCACGAGGCAGACGTGTTGGCTGACATTGCCGCCATCGATCGAATGATCGGCAAGGGTGACCCATCCTGCGTTGGCTCCGGTAATGCCAATCAGCACGTCGCCTTCGCGAATCTGTGACCGCAATGCTTCTGTCTCCACAGAGGCAGGAAGCTGGACATAAGCTAAAGATGCCAGATTTGGTTGAAGGCTGTCCCGGCGAAGGTTCGCGCTGCGAAAGAAGCGTGATCCGGAATCCCCTGCAAAGTCCGCCCATCCGCGAGAACCGCTTGTGACCAACTGAGCACCGTACCCAAGCCGCTTCGTAGGCATATCGAGGGCGGGCCAAGCACGGTCCAGCGCTCGCAGTCGCCGCTGGGCGAGCGTCTCCACCTGCCGACGCATTGCCTCACCCAATCGGTCGATCCGCGCAATTTCGACATCGAGGAAATCGGCGATACGGCGCTGCTCTTGTAATTTCGGAAGAGGGACCTCGATCGCTCGAAATACTTCCCAGGCGATATCAAACTGGTTGGGCGGCTGATTCTTCCCGAGCCGCTCATACTCTGAGATCATGTGGCGTGACCGTAGGAGGTGGTGAAGATACCGCGGATAGCCATATTTGACGTTAACCGTCAAAACCCAGTATGCAGGACTTGTGATGCCGCGCCACGGCGACATGCCGATGGACCCGTGAGGTTTACCAAGTCGATTCATGACAATGTCGCCGGGGGAGACGAGTTTGTAAGCGCTCAAGTCCTCGCTTGGCGCGGGCCGCCCATCGTCCGAGCTTCGCATCGTCACACCGCTGTGGAGGTTGACCCCAAGCAATGGAAGGTCTGGGCTGCCGGTGGTCTTGCTCTGACATAGGAATGCGCGCAGGGCAAGAGGTTGCCACCTCTTCTCATTTCCAAGAGATGCCACTGCTCCCGATAGTGTCATTGAGTCACCTCGCCAAGTAGGGCCTGGATCTCAGCCTCCAGCGCCTTCAGTTCGGCGTCGATCTCGGCGAGCGGCCTGGGCGGCTTATAGACGTAGAAGTGGCGGGTGAAGGGGATCTCGAACCCGATCTTTGTCTTCTCGTGGTCGATCCAGGCATCGGGGACGTGCGGGAGCACCTCGCGCCGCAGGTACTCGTCGACGTCCTCGTCCAGTGGCACGTTCTCGTAGTCGCGCAGCTCCGGGTCGGGCTCGGGGCTGCCCTTGACGAGCTGCACCTCACCCTGAGGGTCGCGGACCCCGATGATGTCCCGCATCGCTTTCTGGAAGGCGGTGCCGGTGGGCCAGAGCACCCCGGCCTCGGCCATCGCCTTCCGTAGCGCGTCCCACGCCGTCCGCTTCGTCGTCCACACCTGCCCGACCAGCGGCTTAAGCGCGGTGGTGAGCGCGTCGGCGTCCGACACCTTCTGAATCGGCTTCGAGACGGCCAGCGCGGTCAGCGTCTCCTCGGTGACCTCGAAGTAAAGCTTCAGCGGACGCTCGACGGTGATCCGGCGGTAACCGAAGTCTTCGTTGGCGAAGACCTTCACCTTGCTGTGCTGCGGGTGCTCGGGATCCTTGGCGGCGTCGAGCGCCTCCGCGTACAGCCGGGTGATCTGCTTGATCTGGTCGGGTGTGACGAGCTTGCGCTTGTCGCCCAGGGACTTGCGCATCTTTGCGAACTGGTCACGGGCGTCGAGCAGGACGACCTTGCCCTGGCGGCCTCTGGCCTTGCGGTTGGTCAGGATCCAGAAGTACGTGGAGATGCCGGTGTTGTAGTAGAGCTGATCCGGCAGGGCGACGATGCCCTCCAGCCAGTCGTTCTCCAGGATCCACTGCCGGATCCGGGACTCGCCGGACTCGGCCGCTCCGGTGAACAGCGGGGAGCCGTTGAAGACGATGGCGACGCGGCTGCCACCCTTGCCGTCGGCGGTGACCGGTTTCATTTTTGAAATCATGTGCTGGAGGAAGAGCAGCGAGCCGTCGTTGATCCGGGGCAGCCCAGCACCGAACCGGCCGCTCTCGCCGAGCGTCTCGTACTCGTGCTCGATCTCGTCCTTGACCTTCTTCCAGTCCACGCCAAAGGGTGGATTGACCAGCAGGTAGTCGAAGTGGGCGCCACGGTGGCCGTCGTCGCTGAACGAGTTGCCGAACTTGATGTTCTCAGGGTCCTGGCCCTTGATCATCATGTCGGATCGGCAGATCGCCCAGGACTCCGGGTTGAGCTCCTGGCCGAAGACGGTGACCGTCGCGGACGGGTTGTGCTTGGTGATGTGCTCCTCGGCTGCCGAGAGCATGCCGCCGGTGCCGCAGGCCGGGTCCATCACCGTACGAGAGGTGCCCGGGATGCTCAGTGCGTCGTCGTCGGGAGCGATGAGCAGGTTGACCATCAGCTCGACGACCTCGCGCGGTGTGAAGTGGTCACCGGCAGGACCGTTGGACTGCTCGGCGAAACGCCGGATCAGCTCCTCGAAGACGTACCCCATCTGATGGTTGGAAACGTTGACCAAGGGCTGGCCGTCCTCGTCGGTGAGGATCTCGCCGGTCTTCTTGTCGCGCTGGTAAGGGTGCAGGTCGAGGTCGGCGAAGCGTCCTACCACTCGGTAGAGCAGGCCCGCGTTGTCCAGTCGCCGAACTTGCTGGGGGAACTCGTAGCGCTCCATCACCTCCTGGGCGTTCTCGGAGAAGGCACCCACGTACGCGATCAGGTGCTTCGCGGCCTGGGCGGAGTCGTTGGCGATCGACTTCAATGTGTAGCCGCTCACGTTGTAGAAGCTGCGCCCTGAGGCGCGGCGCAGAAACCGGGCGATGTCGACGTTCTGATCCTTGAGCCGTTCGTACTCGATCCGGACCTTGTCGCGGTTGGAATCGAGGACGCACTCCAGGCGGCGCAGCACGATGAACGGCAGGATGACTTTGCCGTAGTCGGACGGCTTGTAGTCGCCGCGGAGGAGGTCGGCGACCGACCAGGCGTGGTTTGCCAGTTCGGTGTGCTTGCTGCTGTTCAACGGGGTCCTTCCGAAGAGCCGGTGCTGTGGTGGCTGGGGGAGTCGGGGGCGGGTTCAGGATGGCGTCTGATCGGCGCCGGGTGGTTGCAGCGCGCCGCCGGCGAGCCCTGCCGCAAGGGTGCGGGCCGTCTCGTCCGCGAGGCGGCTGGCGATGTCGGCCGCGGTGCGCAGGGCGTTCAGTTGGCGGAATGCCCTGCCGTAGTGCCGCTGCTCGGCGAGGGGCAGCAGCGGCACCCGCAAGCGGCGCGGGTCGAGGCGGATCACGGTGGAGCCGGACGAGGCGGCGTTGAGATTCTCCTGGGCAGCCAGGAAGCCGGCCAGGAACCACGGATCGAGGCGGGCGGGATCGGGTCGCAGCAGATGCAGGTGACGGCCGAGACGGAGGCCGGCGTCGCGGGCGTCGGCGACCCGGGCGGTGCCGGTGCCGTTCTGTAGCAGTTCCGGAAGGATGACGTCACCCTCCTGGATCTCGATCTCGGTGCCTGAGGGCTCCTCGGCAGCGCCGGAGGCGGGGCGATGTGACATCACGTCCCGGGCGGTCAGGGTGGGCGGCGCGGACGGGTCTGTTGCGACGGGGGTTGAACTGCGGATCGCCGCCGGCACCCGCAGGAGCTCCAGCGCGTTGCCGCGTAGGAGGTCGGCGATGCTGGCGGTGCGCCAGGACAGGGGGGCGGCGCCGACGGGCGGCCAGGCCTCGCCGCCGCTCAAAGTGATCAACCCCGTGGCTGCCCGCCGTAGCTTGGCCCGCAGTTCGTGGCCGATCGCGGCGAGCTCGTCGGGCATCGCCGGCACCGGGGTGGCTCGGACGTGGCGGGCGGGCGTGAGGTCTACCGTCTCGTCGAGCAGGTCAATGATGGGGACGGCTTGAGCGACGCCCGGAACGGGATCGAAGTTGTCTGGATGCCGGTCGTAGTCGTTCCATGCCTTGAGCACGTCGTCGCGCAGCGCGGACCAGTCCAACGATTGGCGCCGGCTTGGTGGCTGGTCAGGCCGAGAGACGTCGGGCGTGGCGGTGTCCACCATGAGGATGTTCAGCGGCAACGTGGCCTGCGGGTGTGGGCGTTCGATCACCCACAGGTGCAGGCCGATGTGTAGGGGTTGCGCGACCCCTGGTGGTAGGGCGATGAGGGCCCGAAGCACGCCGGTGCGAAGGATCTCGGCCCTGATCCGGCGGCCCGATCCTCGCTCGGCGGTGGCTGGCGGCATGAGGAGAACGGCGCGTCCACCCTCTGCCAGGTGTGCGAAGCAGTGCTGGAGCCAGGCGAGCTCGGACTCGCTCTTCGCCGGTAGGCCGAACTCCCACCGTGCGTCATACGCCAACTCCTCGTGACCCCACTCGCGGTCACCGTAGGGCGGGGCGCAGAGCACGGCCTCGGCGGTCAGGGCAGGGAAGGCGTCGGCACGGATGCTGTCGCCGGCACGCACGCTCACCTGAGCGCTGCTCTCCGCAGGTTGAAGGGGGAGGCGTACGGCGGCCTGCGCGGCCTGCGCGGGGACGATGTCCTGGCCGTACAGCTTCCCTGCCCCGCAGGCTGCGGCCGCGAGAAGAAGGCCGCCGGCACCGCAGGCGGGGTCGAAGACAGCCTCCGGGTACGGCTCGCCCGGCTCCGCGAGCAGGTCGGCCATCAACGCGGCCACCGGAGCGGGGGTGTCGTACATGCCGCCAGCGTTGGTGGCGTCCAGGTCGCCTTCCGCGAGCACGTCCGCGGCCCGCAATGCTCCCTCGTCCGCGACGCACCGCAGCAGCGCCCGCAGCAGCGCCACGTCCTCCGCGTCGTAGGTCAGGTCGGCAATCCCGGGGATATCGGCGACGTGTGGCTGGACCGCCTGCAACGCCCGCTCGGGCAGTTGGCCGTCCGGGAGGTCGACGAGTTGCTTCAGGTCGCTGTCGGACATCTGGCCCGCGGCCAGGACCAGCGGTAGCAGTCTGATCGGCGTGCCGGCACCCGACTGGGTGGACCGGATGGCGGTGCGTAGGTCGTCGGCGGGCGAGGTGGCTGGGAGTTGACCCCGCGCGGCAAGCCACCCCTGGACCGCCTCCAGGTCGTAGGCCGGGCTGGTGTCCGTGCCGCCGGTCGGGGCCGGGAAGTCTGGGTGACGCCGACGCCAGTTGCTGACGGTGGCGCGCGTGACCCCGGCCAGCCGGGAGATCTCGGCGGCGGTCACCTGGGCATGTCTGGGCATCGGTGTCCTGTCGTTTCATCCATTGTCCTGCTCGCGGATCACTCTACACGACCCCTGGGGCGTGTAAACGGTTTGACATCGCTTTCAGTTTCTAGTGTGCTAGTGTCGTTTTCAGTGAGCGGGCCGAGGTTTGCCTCGGCTGCCGCCGATGCTTCCTGTCCGGGTGTCGACGCCCGGGCGCACCACCTCATGTCCGGCCTAGCCCTTCTGGCCGGTCAGATTCCTCATGCCGACGCAGCGAGTTGCCCCGCCTTCCGGCGCGGCCACTCGCCCCTCTCCCATGAGAGGAGGCACCACATGAGCATCGACCCTCAAGCCGACACCGTTGACCAGCTCATCCTCGACCACCTCGACCACTCCGACCTGACCGAGACCGCCAAGGACCTCGTCATCGCCGCCCTGCTCGGCGGCGACGAGCTCGCCTCGGTGCTCGGCGGTGCGGCGCCGCGCCGACCGGCACCCCCGTCGCCCGACACCGAAACCCCGGAACCGATCGGGACCTACCTCGCCAGCATCGAGGTGACCGGGTTCCGCGGCATCGGACCCACTGCCACGCTCAACCTCGTGCCCGGACCGGGGCTGACCATCGTGACCGGTCGCAACGGCTCGGGTAAGTCCAGCTTCGCCGAAGCCGCCGAGTTCGCTCTGACCGGCGAGAACAAGCGGTGGGCTGGCCGGAGCTCGGTTTGGCAGGAGGGCTGGCGCAACCTGCACGCCACCGAAAGCCCTCGCATCCACGTACGACTCGGGGTCGAAGGCCACCGCAACGGCGCAACCGTCGAATGTGACTGGGAGCCCGAGGCAGGGCTCAACGATGGCAAGACGTTCCTGCAGATCGCCGGTAAGTCCCGGCAGTCGGTTGCCGACCTCGGATGGACGCAGCCGTTGGAGCTGTACCGCCCGTTCCTCTCCTACGCCGAACTCGGTGGGCTGCTCAGCGGCCGCCCCAGCGAGATGCACGACTCGCTGCACCGCATCCTCGGCCTCGGTCGCCTCGTCGAGATCGAGACCATGCTCAAGACCGCGCGTAAGGAGATGGACGACCGGCGCAAGCTGGCCGGCATCCAGCTGCCGCAGCTGCGGACCGCGCTCGCCGCCCACCCCGACCCGCGCGCCCGCCGCGCCGAGCAGGCGCTCACCGGCAAGGCCGCCGACCTCGACGCCCTTGCGGCGTTGGCCACCGCTGATGAGCCGACCAGTGACACGACCCTCGTGCCGCTGCGCCAGCTCGACGTACTCGACCTGCCCGAACGAGACGCCCTGGTACGCGAGCTGGAGCGACTCCGCGGGGCGCTGCAACAGATCGACGACCTGGCCGGCACCCCCGTGGAGGAAGCCCGGGCGCTTGCCAAGCTGCTGAGCGATGCCCTGCGCCATCACCACAGCCACCCGGGCCAGCCCTGTCCAGTGTGCGGGGGTCGCACCCTGGACGAGGCGTGGGCCGAGCAGGCTCAGGCGCAGCTGCGACGACTCACCGAGCGGGCCGAGCGCCTCGACGAAGCCCACGACATCGAGCGGGGTTCGCGTCGCACGCTGCGGAGCTGGCTGCCCCAGCTACCGCCCGTACTCGCCGTCGACCTCATCGCCGAGGGGGTGGACACCGACGACGCCCGGGCCGCATGGCAGCACTGGGACGAGCTGATCGGGTCGGCCGACTCGCACAAGATCGCCGAAGCGGCGCTCGTCGCCTTCGACGCGCTCACCACCGTCCTGCAGCCGGTCAAGGCGGCAGCACGGCAGGCGCTCGAACGCCGGCAGGCCGCCTGGCAGCGGCTCGCTGACCAGATCCGCGCCTGGATCGACACCGAGCAGGCCAGCCGTCAGTCCGTCCAGATGTTCACGGCGCTGAAGGCCGCGGTCACCTGGCTGCAGACGGTCGGTGGGAGCATCCGCAACGACAAGCTCGCACCGGTGGCCGCGGAGGCGACCGGGATCTGGAACACGCTGCGGCAGGAGAGCAACGTCGATCTCGGCGCGATCCAACTCGCGGGCACCGGCACGAGCCGGCGGGTGGACCTGAAGGTCAACGTCGACGGCGTGCCCGGGGCGGCACTGGGGGTGATGAGCCAGGGCGAACTGCACTCGCTCGCCCTGGCGCTCTTCCTGCCCCGCGCCACGATGCCCGAGAGCCCGTTCCGGTTTCTCGTCATCGATGACCCGGTGCAGTCCATGGACCCGGCCAAGGTCTACGGGCTGGCCAGGGTCCTGGACCAGGTGGCGAAGCACCGGCAGGTCATTGTGTTTACCCACGACGACCGCCTTCCGGCCGCGGTGCGGCACCTGCAGCTCGACGCCCGGATTCGGATCGTCAGCAGGCTGGCGCAGTCCCAGGTCACCGTCACCGGTGACGCGCACGGCGACCCCGCCCGGCGCTACCTCGACGACGCGACGGCCATCGTCCGCGACGACGACATGGCCGACGAGGTCCGGCGCCCGGTCGTCTGCAACCTGATCCGCGACGCCCTCGAATACACCTGCCAAGAGCGGATCCGTACCCGTGACTTCCGGGCCGGGGTGCCGATCGCGGAGACGGAGGCGGCGATCAGCGAGGCGCACGGTCTGCGACCGACCCTCGCGCTGACGCTCCTGTCGGATCACCGGCGGGCCGGCAAAGAGTTGAACCAGCCGCTGGATCGGCTGCACCCCGCAGCTCGCCGGGTGGTCGCCTTCGCCAACCGTGGCGCGCACGGCGAGGGCTCCGGCGCCCTGGCCGGGCTCGTGTCCGACGCGCGTGCGGTGGTGGGGAGGCTGAGCCAGCCGTGAGCCCACACACGTATCTGAACGCTGCCAGCATGCTGCTGCTGCACCCGCCGTCCAGCATGCGCCGCTGCTGGCAACGCGGATCCGCCTGCCTGACCCGCCTCGCCCTCGAACAAGGGCTGCGGCACTACTGGGACCGGGTCGCCCCGTCCGTCGTCGACCGACCCATGCGCAACCAACTGCTCGTCCTGCCCACCTTCGCCGGTGCCGAGGCAGCCTCGACGGCGCGTACCGCCTGGCACGGCCTGTCGCGCGCGATGCACCACCACACCTACGAACTCGCACCCACGGTCGCGGAGCTCCGCGGCTGGCACCAGGACGTCACCGCACTGTTACCCCAACTCGAACTGGCCGCCCCCGCCAGCCCGGAGGGGCCACGGCCTGACGCGCCCGTCCTCCAGTGATCCGAGTGCCGGGCCGGTCACCTGCCCGCCAGGTGACCGGCCCGCCAGGGCGGGCGAAGTCAACGCCGCCAGTTCTCACTCCCCTGAGTGGGGCGGCGTCTTGTCTGACCTGTCCACCGCTGCAGCCGACCGGTTTCACCTCAGTGACCGATCGGGCACGGCGGACGCCGAGGCGATGGTTTGGTCTTGATCAAGCCTTGGCTTGCTTGCATAGTCGCCCTACCGCGCTGACCACCCCAATCCACAAGAGGGAGACCGTGTCACACGCATCCGAGGTACTTCGGCTCCGGGAAGCCGAGTGGGCGCCAGCCCTGCGCGCGGTGTCGCTGGTCGCCGAGATTGACGCACCGGAGGATCACGCCAAAGAGGTCGTCCGCGCCCTGGGACGAGTCTTTTGGCTCAGTTCGCCCCTCGACCGGCAGCGGCTGCTCACCCGTCACTACCCTGCGTGCCTGGTCGTCGGCCTGGCCGGGATCGGTGCCGTGGGGTACGAGCACGGCGACTACTGGAGCGCCGTCCACAACGAGGCACCGGGCCAGATCGACCAGTCGTTCTGGGGGAGGGCCTTCCGCCTCAACCTCGACCACTTCCGGCTGGCCCGGTTCCCTGGTCTGCCGCAGGTCTACGTCGGTGAGATCCTCATGCATGCCGGGGTTCCCGCGTACTGCCTCGGCGACCTGTTGAATCTTCTGCTGCAGCGCCAGGCCCGCGAGCCCGGAATCACCGGCGAGAACTTCCTCGCCTGGGCGCTCGCGCCCGGCCGCGAGTCGCGCCTGAAGGGGACGGACAAGCCGGTGCAGCGGTTCATCCAGCGCGGCGAGGACTACGCCGCGGACTTTGTCGACCGCTGCCTTGACCTGTTGGAGCGGCTACGGCAGCCGGGGTTTACCGCCGACGGACTGGGACTCTCCCCACACCTGATCGAAAGAGCTCAGGCGCTCGCGGAGGCGAAGCAGCTCGACTGGACGGGCAGTTCAGAGCGCGGCGGGTCGGCCGCCCAGGCGGCGCCGCAGCGCCCTCACCTGGAGTTGGAGCCGTTCGGCCGGGGCCTGATGGTGTGGTTGCCACCGGTGCACGACGCACCGGACGGTCGCGTCATGTGGCAGTTGCGCTTCGACGGCGAGGCCCAGTCGGTCGTCAGCCAATCGCGCTGGCCTGGCACCAGGGAGACGGCACCCGCATCGGTCGTAGCCATCGCCCGCCCTGCCCGCCAGGTGACTGTCGAGTTGGGCGGCTACGACCAGGAGTACGAGCTGGATGTTGTCGACCCGCGGGATCCTCTGTTGGTCTTCACCGAGGACGGCCGACGGGTGCCGGCAACCACCGGCCTTCCGCCCGAGCCGGTGTGGCTGCTGTACCCGCACGAGAGCGACGGCGGTGGGCTGCTCGAGCTGCAGGTGGACGGCGACCTGGTCGACACGTACGACGTGCCGGCCCCGTACGGCTGGCTCGGCTGGACGCTGCGCCGCGCCGACCTTCGCCAGGTGTCGCAGCTACGGCTTGGTGCGGGAACACCGCGCCGGGTCAAGGGTGCCCGCCGCGCCCAACTGCAACTCGCCCAGCCATTGCCAGGAGTGGGCAGCCTTGCTGGCGCACCGGTGCTCGCGACGGCCCCACGACTGACCCTGCCGACCGAGCCCGGCGTGAGCACCGACTGGTCGATCCGGATCCGCCGACCCGGCGCCGGCCAGCTCCTGTACACGGAGAGTGTGTCCTCCAACCACGACACGACGGTTGACCCGTGGCGGGACCTTGCCCGCCCCTTGGTCGGCGCCTACGAGATCACCGTTCGGGGTCCGCTCGGCCGCGGCCTGGCCCGTACGCTGGAGTTCGCCGAGGGGTTGTCTGTCATCTCCCACCCCGCTTGGCGAGAGATCACTGCGGACGGGTTGGAACCGGCCACCGTAGGAGCCGACGCCACCCTGCCCGACCTGTCGGTCACGCCCTCAATGACCCACCTGGGCCCCGCCGACACCGCTGTCGAACTGCAGCTCGACAGCCAGGGCGGCGCGACCACCGTACGGGTCACGCCCGCCCACATGGCGCTCCAACGGCTCGGCGGCGGCAGCCGCGGCGAGTGGTCCCTGCAGCCACTGCGTCTGGACACCGAGACGATCGGCGAGGGTGAACTGCTGGTGCGGCTGCCGCGGGCGGTGGACGCACGGCTGATCGTCCGCTCCGGGGGCCGCGAGCTGCAAACCGTTCCGTCCGGAGAGACCTACGGGCAGCCGATGGCCCGGTTTGGGCTCGCGGCCATCGCCGACACGGTCGGCGCCCACGGGCTCGCCCAGCTCGACGTCCGCTTTGACGGGCAGGACTTCCCGGCAGCGCGCTGCGTGCCTCGACGCCTCGCCAGCGCGGTGCACATCGAGGACGACCGGCTGGTGCTGGTCGACGGCGTGCGGGCCGAGGGGCTGACGGCCGCGCTGTACCAGGTGTACGCGCCGTGGGAACCGCCGTACCTTGCGCGCCTTGGCGAGGACCTGGTCAGCGACCCGCTCCCCACGCGGGTCACCACGGCGGGGCCCCTCGTGGCGCTGTTGCGCATCGAGGATCCGTGGTTGCCGTCGGATTGGCCGGAGTGGCCTGGCCGCGACAACGCCTTCGACCTCGCCGAGCTGATGTGGCAGCCGACCGGCCAGGACCCGGCGGGTGAGGCAGTTTCGGCGTACCTGGCCGGAGCAGCTGCCCTGCCCGACCTACCGGACATCGCGCCGCTGCTGTTCGACATTTACCCGCGCGCGGACGACCTTCGTATCCGAGGTGTCACGGCCAACATCCGGGGCGCCGCGGCGCTCCTGCGCCCGCATCCCGCCGCCGCGCTGGCCGCGCTCACCAAGCACCGTGCCTCGGCTGACCAGGTGGTCGCGCCCCTGGTGCACTCCGGTCTGATCGCCCTGCCTCCCGACAGGTACGTCAGTGCGACCGACGAGGCGCGGCTCTGGACGGCGAGCCCGCTGGCCGCAATGCTCGCCTCAGCCCACCGGCTGCCTGACATCGCCTCGCACGCCGACCTGGGCGAACAGATCGCCGCCGTGTGCGGTGAGGTGGCAACGCACCTGCTCGCCGGCGGTCCCGACCCGTACGAGACGGTCGGCAGGTTCGACCAGTCGGCCGAGGTGTTCGCGTTGCTGCCGGCTGCGGAACGCGACCGGGTGTGGCGGGCGATGCGCGTCGTTCCCGGCGGCCTGCTCGACGCCGACGAACGGATGGTTGCGGCCCGCCACCTGTTCGAGGTACGGGTGCGGCCCGGCCTGGGACGGCTCTCCAGCAACGCGGAGAGTCTGCTGCGCGCCCTGCAAACACCCTTGGCCGATTGCGGTGGGCCGCGGGCGGCAGCCGCGCTGCAGGCCCGCAACCCGACTCGAGGGTGGCTCGCTCTCCCCGCGCTGTCGCTGGCGTTCGCCTTTGTGGCGCGGTTGGCCGCCCGAGGGCACGCGGCCCCGGCCGAGCTACTGCCACGAATCCTTCCCCTGCACGCGACGCTCGCCCGCAGCGCGCCGCGTCTCGTCGCCATCGACCTTCTCCTCGCGGAGTTCCTCCTGACCGGAGCCGGAGCAGCCGAATGATCCTCGACCCCCTCGCCACCAGCGACGCGATCGTCTCCACCTACCGGCGCTACCTTCGTTCCCTCGTGGAGCCGAAGGATCCCCGGCTCGCGAGCGCGCTCGAAGCCGCGATCGGCGACGCGATCAACCAGGAGATCACCAAGGGACCCCTGCTCGAGGCGACCCCGCCCTACGTCACCAGCGCCACACCCCGGCAGCTCATCGACGCGGGCGTGCTCGATCCCGGCATCGCCAGCCTGGGCGCCGGGCTGGCCATGGACCGTCCGCTCTACCAACACCAGGAGCGGGCGATCCGGAAGGCCACCGCAGGGCGCAACATCGTCGTCGCCACCGGCACCGGATCCGGCAAGACCGAGAGCTTCCTCATCCCCATCCTGAACCGGCTGATGGCCGAACGCGCGGCGGGCACCCTCGGGCCCGGCGTGCGGGCGCTGCTGCTGTACCCGATGAACGCACTGGCCAACGATCAGATGAAGCGGCTGCGGGGCCTGCTGGCCGAGGCACCGGACATCACCTTTGGCCGCTACACAGGTGAGACCCGCCGCAGTCGCCGGGAGGCCGTGGAGGTCTTCGAGCAGCAGAACCCTGGCGAGCAGCCGCTGCCCAACGAACTGCTCAGCCGGGAGGAGATGCAGCAGCGACCGCCGCACCTCCTGCTGACCAACTACGCCATGCTCGAATACCTGCTGCTGCGGCCCTTGGACATGGACCTCTTCGAGGGGGAACACGCCGGGCACTGGCAGTTCATCGTCGTCGACGAGGCGCACGTCTACGACGGGGCTCGCGGGGCCGAGCTCGCGATGCTGCTGCGCCGACTCGCCGACCGAGTGGATTCGGGCCGACCGGTGCAGTGCATCGCGACGAGCGCGACCGTCGGCAGCGACATGTCCGCCGTGGTCGACTTCGCTGCCTCCCTCTTCCCCGTCCCCTTCGAGTACGACCCCGCCGATGAGGCGAGGCAGGACGTCATCACCGCCGACCGGGTCCAGCTGCCACCCGGGCCCGAGTGGGGACCCCTGCCCGCCACGGCGTACGAAAAGCTGCTCAACACGCCGGACCCCGCCGGCGCCGTCGTGGCCCTCGCCCGCGAGCACGGGTACGCCGGGGACGACCCCGCCGAGGCGCTGGCGTACGAGCAGCGCGTTCGCCGGCTCAAGGCGCTGCTCGCCCACGGGCCGATACCGCTGCACGAGGTCGCCCAGGCCCTGTTCCCCGGTAGCGGCGCGTCCGAGACCGCGTCGATGGTCGCTCTCGCCAACAGCATCCACGATGAGGCCGGCACCCCGGTGCTCTCCGCCCGCTACCACCTCTTCGCCCGCGCGACGGAAGGGGCTTTCGCCTGCCTCGGAGCCAACGGGCCGCACGTCAGTCTGACCCGGCACGAGCGCTGCGGACGGTGCGGCGACGCCGCCTTCGAGTTCGGCACCTGCCGCCGCTGCGGCACCGTTTACCTGATGGGCACGCTGGAGCGGGTCGGCACCTTCACCGTGTTCCGGTCCCGCCGCTCCCGCGACGAGCAGCAGGTGTGGATGGCCCTGGTCGACGACGTGGCGACCGACGACGACGAGGAGATGTTCAGCGGTGCTGCCCAGGCGGCCGGCGAGCTGGGCGCACTGTGCACCCGGTGCGGGGTGTTCCAGATCGGTAAGGCGGCCACCTGCCCGCGCTGCCCGGACGGCGCCATGCGCGCCGTACGTTTCCTACGGCAGCGCAGCGACGAGCTCACGGCATGCCTCTCGTGCGGGGGACGCGGAGCCGGCCTGGTCCGGCTCTTCGCCAGCGGCAACGAAGCCTCCGCCTCGGTCCTCGCGACCGCCCTCTACCAGAAGCTTCCCGTCGCCTCCGACCCCATCCAGCGGGGCCTACGAGGCGGCGGGCGCAAGCTGCTGCTGTTCAGCGACAGCCGACAGTCTGCGGCCTACTTCGCGCCGTACCTCGAAGACTCCTATGAACGGGTGCAGCGCCGGCGGCTGCTCCACGAGGGTGCCGTCGCCGCTGCGGCGGCCGGCGACGAGGTCCGCCTCACCGACGTCGTCTACCACACCTCCCGAGTAGCCGACCGGTACGGCATCTTCGAACGGCGGCAGAGCCGACAGGCCCGGGAAAGGCAGGTCGCCCTCTGGGCACAGATCGAGGCCGTCGGCGTCGACGAACGCAACTCCCTGGAGGGCAGGGGACTCGTCGCCTGGGACATGTCCCGCGACCCCGCCTGGCAAACACCCCAGCCGCTCCTCGCCCTCGGCCTCAGCGGCGCAGAGGCCTGGGCGTTGCTCTCCGAGTTGATCCGATCGATCCGGCTCCAGGGCGCCGTCGGTGCCCTCGACGGAGTGGACCCCCGCGACGAGGCGTTCCAGCCGCGGCTCGGCCCGATCTACGTACGCGGCACCGGCTCCGACGCGCGCCGCAAGGTCCTCAGCTGGCTGCCGACCAAGGGGACCAACCGGCGGGCCGACTTCGTGACCCGCGTGCTTGCTCGGCTCGACCGGCAGGCGGACCCGATCCAACTGCTGGAGGGCGTGTGGCGCCTGCTGACCAAGGGGCCACAGGCAGAGTGGCTGATCGCCGGCACCGAGCCCGGCATCGGCCAGGTCCACCAACTCGACTCCGCCCTGATCACCTGCACAGCGACGGCCGGCGGCCTGACCATGTGGCAGTGCAGCAGGTGCCGAAAGCTCACCCCCTTCAACGTGCGCGCCACCTGCCCCACCATCGCCTGCACCGGTGACCTCGAACCATGGACGCCCCCTGCTGCGGACACCGACCCGGACCACTACCGCAACGTCTACCGGGACATGAACCCAGTGCCGCTGCGCGTTCTCGAACACACCGCCCAGTGGACCAGCGAGCGAGCCGCTGAAATCCAGCAGCAGTTCGTCCGCGGCGAAGTCAACGCCCTCTCCTGCTCCACCACCTTCGAACTCGGCGTCGACGTCGGCGAGCTACAAGCCGTCATGCTGCGCAACATGCCTCCGACCACCGCGAACTACGTCCAGCGAGCGGGTCGGGCCGGCCGCCGAGCCGATTCAGCCGCGCTCGTGCTCACCTATGCCCAGCGCCGCTCGCATGACCTGTCCCGTTTCGCCGAGCCCGACCGGATGATCGCCGGGGAGGTCCGGGCGCCGTACGTGCCCCTGACCAACGTGCGCATCGATCGGCGGCACGCCCACTCCGTCGCGCTCGCTGCATTCTTTCGGGAGCAGTTTCGGCTCCACGGCACCATCTGGCGTACGGCAGGGGAGTTCTTCCTGCCAGGTGACAACGGGATCGCCCCGGTCACGTTGGTCCGCGACTTTCTCAACCCAGTTCCTGGGCGGGTCAGCGAATCGCTGCGGCAGGTGCTGCCGGCCGAGGTGCTCGACATCATCGGCGTCGACTCCGAAGAGTGGGTCGAGCACCTGGTTGACCTGCTGGAGTCGGTCCGGGCCGAGCTGCAGCAGGATGTCGACACGTACGAGCAAAAGCGGCAGGAGGCCTTCACCGCCCGCCAGGACGACAAGGCCACGCGGTACGGCCGGGTGATGAACACGATCACTCGCCGCGAACTGCTCGGGTTGCTCGCCAACCGAAACGTCCTGCCAAAGTACGGATTTCCCGTCGACACCGTCGAGCTGCGACTGGCGTTCGCGGACGCCCCCGTCGCCAAGCAACTGGAGCTTTCCCGAGACCTCTCGTCGGCCATCTACGAGTACGCACCCGGTGCGGAGGTCGTCGCCGGGGGACTGGTCTGGCAGTCGGCCGGCCTGTACCGACTGCCCGGACGCGACCTTGAGCGACGCTACTACGCGGTGTGCGACGGATGCGGCCACTACCGCGACTCGATCGACCGCCTCGACCAGGAGTGCCCGGCCTGCGGCGCCGCCCTCGTCGGCGTACCCCGTCAGTACGCCATTCCCGTCTTCGGATTTATCGCAGCACGCGGTACCGGCCGGCGACCCACCAGTGCGCCGCGACGGGCCTGGCACGGTGCAACCCATGTCGTTTCGCCCGGTGCCGAGCTCTACGCGGACAAGTTGGACCTCGCCGGAGGCGCGATCACCGTCCGGGCCGGTGCACGGGGCGAGCTGGTGGCAATCAGCGACGGCGCGATGGGACGCGGCTTCCTGGTCTGCGCGACCTGTGGCTTCGCCGGCCGGGCCACCGACGGTCGGGTCGACCACCAGAGTCCACTCAGCGGCCGAGAGTGCCGTGGCCGCATGGAGAACCTGTCGCTGGCCCACAAATATCAGACGGACGTCCTGGACCTGAGCTTCGATGGTGCGGTCGTGGTCGGAGTGGAGGACAACGCCTGGCGATCGGTCGCGTACGCGCTGGTCGAGGGTGCGGTACGCGCGCTTGAGATCTCCCGCGACGACATCGATGCGACGGTCTACCGAACCGAAGCCGGCCGCAGCGTGATCATGCTCTACGACACCGTGCCCGGAGGAGCTGGCCACGTCCGGCGCATCGCTGAGCGACTGCGGGACGTACTCGACCAGGCGCTACAGCGGGTCCGCGACTGTGAATGCGGCCCAGAGACCAGCTGCTACCGCTGCCTGCGGGTGTTCCGCAACGAGCGCTACCACGAGCAGCTACGTCGCGGCGTGGCGGCGGACGTGCTCAGCCGCCTCCTCGGCAAGCACGACCAGGCGCCCGTCGGGGCGCTGCGGGTCTCGCTCTCGGACGTCGGGCCCGCACTTACCGCGACCCGCCGATTCCTGGTGACGGAGGCGCCCGGCGAGGTCTTCGAGCCCGTCACCTCCGGGCAACTCGACCTCTACGAAGGTCGTGTCGTCCTCGCCCGTCGTGACGGCGACGCCGCGGTGGGGCGGCTATGGCTCCGACGCGATGCCGACGGTGTGGTCGGGGCGGGCCTGCAGCCGATAGCCGGAGCGCGGCTGGATGACGGTGCAGACGATCTCATGTTGATCGGCGTTGCTGTGTGGTGATGCATGACCGGCTGTTGTTCTGCTCGCCGCTTCCCGATCGCCGCCGCGGGCCGAGTCCCGCGCGTGGTGACTTTGTGGGACTTGACTTGTGTGGAGAGGTGGTCGGGTCCTGTGGAGCGATCGGCTAGCGGCGAGGTAGCCGGCGTTGCTGCGCCGCCACCGAAGGTACTTCGCATCGCTTCGGAGGCCGAGGCCAGCGAGCTTGCGCACCATTTGTTGATGCTTGGGCGGCGGTGGCCGGTCGTGGTGCTGACCATTCCCGCGGGGTATGACGAGCCGTTCGGTGATCCGGACGAGATCGAGGAGGCGGTCGGCGACCTGGCTGAGGTGGTGTTGATGCCCACGAGCGACGCCTCGTGGGCGTTCTCGCGGGTGATGCCGTGCATGACCCAGGTGTACGGCGGCGCGGGTCGTGTGTACCCGGTTGATCATGCCTGGGTTTCTGACCCTGGGCGTAGCAGGCTGCGGTTCGCCTGCTCGCTACACGACCGCAAACGCATCACTGACCAGTTGATCAGCGATGCGCTGCAAGCGCCGATGGCAGCCGGACTGGTCGAGCCCCGCACGCGTCCAGGAACGCAGCAGCGATATGGGCGGGCGCAGGGCATCATCGGGTCGCGGGCGCTGGTCGTGTTCGACGACATGTCGGTGGCGACGGTGTAGGAGGAACTGACCGTCCCCGGCCTGGCGCTGAACCAGGTGCTCGTCGAGGGGCAGTCGATTGCGGGCAGCTACGACCGGTGCTCGCGACGCCTGGACCTGCGTGCCGCGCCGCGGTTCACCGATCTCGCCAGCGCTCTCTTGCGGGTGCCAACGAGGCGTACCAGATCGGTGACGTGGTTTGTGGCTGAGGTGGCCGCCGTAACCGATGACGCGGTCACCGTGCGGCTGTTGCCCGGCCCTGCGGTCGAGGTCGGCTGGGAGGCGGTCACCACCAACCCCAACGACACGCTGAGCGGCCTGTTCAGTATCGGGGAGATCGTCACCGGCCGTCTCGTTGCGCTCGAGCCGCTGCGGTTGTGCTCAACGACTGACCGAGCCGCGACCGACGGACTGGCTGTGCGTCTCGCCCGTCCAATCGTCAGGGAACGTGACCACCGTGGCGGACGTCTAGTCACCCGATCGGGTGATTGGAGAGTGGATTGCGGCATCCCGTGCAGCGAATCGCGGCTCCAGAGCACATCTACTCCCGACAGCGGATCGCGGAGGAGGAAGACGGTGCCGACAACGAGTGAGGATGGTGCGGATGACGTCGTCCCTGACGAAACCGCGCCACGACTCGACTACGAGGACTTCTTCCGCCAGCACCGTAACCGCCTGTTCGACCACGCTCGCCGAATCGCGGACAACCGCCAGCAGGGCGAGGACGCTGCCCAAGAAGCCTTGATCGAGGCATACATGCGGTGGTCTGCGGTCTCGGCCATGGATCAGCCGGTGGGTTGGGTCATCCGGGTCATCGCGCACACGCTGTACCGGCTGCGCAGGGAAGGACGGCGACTTCCCACGGCACCGCTGACGAACGATCGACAGGCCGTGTCGGATCCCTCCGAGGCTGTGGCCCAGTACCTCGACTTCGAGGACGCCGTGGCTCGCCTTCCGCCGCGTCAGCGTCAGATCATCGAACTCTGGTGGAAGTCGGACATGGGAACCAAGGAAATCGCCGCAGCGCTCAATATCAGGGAATCCAGCGTCCGCACGAACCTCGCCCGTGCCCGTGGCCGGCTTCAGGTAGTGCGGGGGGATGACACCAGTGATTGACGACGACCTCAGCGTGCGACGCTGGATGAAGCTGCTGGAAACCCAGCATCGACACCGCCCGCCGCGTGCGGAGATGGAGCTGTTCGACCAGGCAGAGCAGGCACTGGCGGAAGGGAGGCACGCGGAACAACGCGGAGATCTTGACGAGGCCGTAAGACATCTCACGGTTGCGGCTCGGGAGGGCGTCGGAGACTCGTTGCTCCTGCTTGCCGGCGTGCTGGTTCGCGCTAAGCGATACGCCGAGGCGCTGGATTGGTGCCGGCTTGCCGAGGAGGAAGGATTCGACGAGGCCATGGACCTGGCGGCCCGCTGTCGGGCCGCGCTGGGCATTCCGTTTCCCGTCCGGGCGGACAAGCCGGCTTCCCCCGGGTTGCCGCCTGTGCCGGCCACGCCCGCACCGGAGCCAAAAGGGGTTCCGGGACGCGGCATCGGTCCCACGTCCAGCGCGGACCTGGGGCTGACCCGCCGGCTCAAGGCCCTCGCCTGCACCGTCCCGCTCCACGAGCTGGATCACCACAAGGCCAAGTTGGAGCGCATCGACGCCTCGGTGTACCAGATGGCCGAAATCGCGATGCACATCATCGACCAGGTCACCATCGCCATGGACTTCGACACCGGGGCGGCTCACGAGACGGTCGAGGAACGCGTTACGCCGTTCGTGGCTTCTCAGGCATCTCATCGAGGGTCCGACGAGCACCGGCGCGTGGCCCGATGGGTTCTCGAAAAGCTGATCAACGTCGGCACGGTTGACCGCGTGTTCCGACATGTCTACGGCGAGATCAACGCCGACGGCGACTACCAGCGGCACACCTTCGACTTCAAGCTGGTACGCGAGGTACCGGGGATCCACGGCGAGATCTATCTGCGCGCGACCGACGAGGCGATCAACGTGCTCGTCGGCGCACTCGACACCGACGTCGAGTCCGCGCAGGTGGCGACTGAGGTGAAGCTGAACAATCTGATCAACCGCGGCCGACTGGCGGACGCGAGGGTGGCCGCCGAACAGGCCCGCTACCGCACCGTCCAGTACGGGGAGATGCTCCGCCAGAAGCTCGAGGCCACCCGCCGCAACGTGCGCGTGGTGGACTGGGAGCACGAGCTGCCCGACATGCTCGACCGGGCGTTGGACCACATCGAGGAACGATTCAAGGTCGAGCACGCCATCCTGCGCAACATCACGGAGGCGCGCGACGAGTCGGACGACCCGGATCACAAACGCCGGGCCGCGGAACTCGTCGATATCGTCACGGAATGCATACGACGGCACACCCAGCTACAGAGCCGTCTTCAGTCCGCACGGGGGGTGTTCCGCGAGGAGCAGGACCGTCAGCAGTTCTCCGGTCCGCCGCAGCGGGCGGCGCTTGATCTGCACGGCCAGCTCCTCAGGCCCGTGCTCGGCCTCTCCGTCTCCGATGCGGTGACTCCGCTGGAGCGGTTCTTCCGGGCCGCCTCTGGCGTGCACAGCCCGGACACACCTTCGCTGTCGTCCCTGGTGTCCATGTTGCTGCGTCCTATTGCCGACCGCGATCCGAGGGCCGGCCCCGTGGTAGTCCCCAGGGTCGACCAAGTGCCGGACGACCGGAGGTTTACCGACGAGCATCGGAACAGGGCGGAGGCCTTGCTGGACCTGAGCGACGAGGTTCGTTACCTCAGCTCGCTGTTGCGCGAGGCTGCGGACTTCGACGACGACCTGCCGGTGCTAGTCGCGCTGCGCGCCGCCCACGCGTACAGCCCGGGGATCGGCGCGGCGGCCCTGGGCGGCAATCGCCGGATGCTGCTCGCTCTTCCGGCTGGCTGTCCCATCGACTCGTCGCTTGCTGGGGTAGCCGGCGACGACCTGCTGCTCACCACCGCCGACGTGGTGGAGGCACCGACCGACGATCCCGTCGCCCTAGCGAAGGAGCCCGCGTGAACCGACCCGACGTCACCGACACCGAGCAGGCGGCTCGGCTGGTCGGCATGGGACTGCGGGGCAAGCAGGTGCCCGACCGTGATATGACCTACCGCGAGCTGGTGCACCGCTACCAGCAGGACGAGGTCTTCGCGGCCTCGGTCGACGCGATAGCGGACGGGCTCGGGCTGACCGTGCTCGATGTCACGAAGCGCAGCGGCATCGTGCTGGCGGCCCAGCCCGGCTCGGCGTTCGAGATTAGGATGGACGAGTATGCGCGCCAGGCGAAGCTCCGCGAGAGACGTGACACCGAGAAGGTGCTGCACGGCATCGCGCACCTCGCCGTCGCGGCGCTGAGCTTCCCACGGGCAGACGACCTGGCAAACGACCAGTACGTGGGGCGTGTCTCGGTCGAGTCGGTGGACCTGGTGGTGCGGGAGACCTGCCGCCTGCTGGACGAGCGGGCCAACCGCGACTTTTCCAACACCGACCCCTCGGCCGACGAACCGGAGTTGGAACGCGCGTGGCGCGCCTACCTACGGCGCCCCGAGGTGGCGTCCACCAAGGACAGTCGGCGCAACAGCGACAGCACGCGCGGCATGGTGAGCCGCGCGCTCCGGTGGCTCGCCGACCGCGGGTTGCTGCAAGCCGTGGGCGAGGAGGCCGACGAGGTCTTCCGCACCACCAGCCGCTACCAGATCCACGTCCGCCAGCTTGCGTCGCAGGCCGCGTTCCGCGAGCTGCTCGACCTGGGTGTGGTGCCTCCAACGAGCGGCAGCGGTCTGAACGTCGCAGCGGCCGGAGAAGATTTGAAGCGAGGAATCGATGTATGAGCTTTCCAAAGTGCGGCTGTACTCCGTCGGCCCTCCCGGCGCACGCTACGAGGACGTCACCATCGACCTGTCTGGCGCGGGCGAGCCCGTACCCGAGCAGCAGTTGATGCTCGGCCAGCCGGAGCTGCGACGGCCGTCGCCCGCCTCGATCCTGTTCCTGGAGAACGGTGGCGGGAAGTCGGTGCTGATCAAGCTGATCTTCTCGGTGATGCTGCCCGGACGACGACAGGTGGTTGGTACGTCGAACACGAAGGTGCTAGAGAATTTCGTGGGCCGCCACGACGTCGCGCACGTCGTACTGGAATGGATGCATACCCGGACCGGCCGCCTGCTGCTCACCGGCAAGGTCTCGGACTGGCGCGGACGCAGTCCGCAGTCTGGCGAGGACAGCCTCGTCGACCTGTGGTATAGCCTGCGCCCCAACGATACCGTGGGTATCGCGACACTCCCGATCGCCGACGGCGGCCATAATCTCGTCGCCACCGAGTTCCGTTCCCGGCTCGACGACCTCGCCGACGACGATCCTGCCCTCGAACTGGAGTGGGCAGACAAGCACGGGAAGTGGTCCGCGTGGCTCGGCAAGCTCGGCCTGGATTCCGAGCTGTTCCGCTACCAGCGCGCCATGAACGCCGGAGAGGGCGAGGCGGCCGACGCGTTCACGTTCACCACCGACGAGGCGTTCGTCGACTTCCTGCTCAAGGCGGTGCTCCCGGCCGGGGAACTTGCCGATCTCGCCGACTCGATCGCCGGACACGCCCGCAAGCTGGCCACCCGGGTCGACCTAGAGTTGGAGCGTTCGTTCGTCGAGGAGGCCATCGAGCGCCTCGGACCGCTGGAGGGGCAGCGGTCCCTCACCGAGCGGGCCGTCGCTGAGGCCAGCATGGCGTCGTCCGACCTCGACCGGTTCGTCGCCCGGCTGGTCGCCCGGGTGGTCCATGAGACCGGGCTGATCGAGCAGCGCGAGAAGCACATCGGGGAGCTTGGCGACGCCGTCTCGGACGCCGAACGTGCGCTCCGCGGCGCGGAGAACTCCCACGCCGTCCTCATGCACCACACCGCGACCCTACGGCTGGACGCCGCCCGCGTGATGGAGCAAGCGTCGACCGAGGCGAAGGCACACGCCGAGCGCGTCGTCCACGGATGGGCGGCGACGCGCACCCTCATGGACATGGAGAAGGCAGCCGGGCACGCCGCCGCGCTCCGGGAGGTAGTGGGACAGCGGCAGGACGCCGCTCGGGCGGCGTTGTCCGCACGCAACGCGAGGTCGCGCGAACTGGGGCGCGCCCTCCTGGTCACCGTGGACGAGGCTCTTGACGAAATGGGGCGGGAGGACGCCGAACTCATAACATTGCGGAGCGCGGCGGGGGCCACCGACCGGATGTGGCGTGCCGCGATCGAGGAGACCGCCCAGGCCAATGCTCGGGCGGCGCAGCTCGAAGTCCGTATCGCCGGCGTGGACGCCGAGATCACGCAGGCCGTCCGAGCGAAAGTGATCACGTCGGCGGCCACGCTCGCCCAGGACGCGGTGTCGCTGGCCGAGACCGTCCGGGCCGACGCGGCCGCTCTCGTCGAGAACGAGCAGTTTCTGGAGGTACGCCAAGGCGAGGTGGAGGAGGCCCAGACGGAGCTGGCCCGGGCGCGCGAGGCCCGGATCGCCGCCCAGGGCCACGACAACGCCGTACGGGCCGCGCTGAAGCGTGCTGAGGCCGCTGCGGCGGCACTTGCCCGGGAGCCACGTCTGGCCGAACTGGTTGACACCGACGACGTCCTGCTGGAGTACGACGCCGAGACGCTGCTCGACCAGCTCGCGCAGTCTCAGGCCGACATCGATGGGCAGCGCACCGCCCTGCGGGTGGCGAACGTGGGCGACGAACCCGCCTTGCTGGTGTGGGAGGACGATCCTGAAGCGTTGCTGCCGCCCCACCACGAGGTCACCCGCATCCGGGATCTGCTGGAGTCGGAGGGAATCGCCTGCGGGACCGGATGGGACTACCTGGCCGACCGCACCGACGAGTCGATACGCGCCGAGCTCGTCGGGCGGCTGCCGCACCTGGCCGGTGGTGTCCTGGTCAACAAGCCCGAGCACTTGGCCCGCGCTCAAGAGGTGATCGCTGCGCACGGCTACCACCCGACCGGTACCGTCGTCGTCGCCACTTCACAGTCGTTCGACGTCGTGGTGGACTCGCGGTTCGACCTCTCGATTCCCTCGTCGGCCGGGTTCGTCGCCCCGCCCAGCGCGGGGCTGTTCGACCGTACGGCTGCACAGGCGGAGTACACGCGGATGGCCGAGGAGCACGCGATTCGGAAGGCTCGGCTGTGCGAACTGGATGCCGCGTACGGCGCGGACCGGGCGCTCGCGGCCAGGCTGGCGGAATGGCGCCGAGAGTACCCGCCCGGCGCCATGGCCGGCCTCGCGGAGGCGGCCGCCTCGGCCGAGGCCGCTCTGCGGGAGGCAGCCACCCATGTTAAGGACCGGGATCGGTTGCTCGGCGACGCGGTCAAGGCGCGCGACAGCTTGAAGAATGCGCTCGTAGGCATGCGCGGAGCGCTCGACGCGATCAAGGAGCGATCCCGCGGCCTCACCGAACTCGCTTCCCGCGGACGCGAGGCAGAAATCTGGAAGCGCGACGCGGGACAGGCCCGGGTCGAAGCCGGAGCCGGGGAGGAACGGGCGGCACGGCTTGCCGGTGACCTCGACCGGCTACGCGATAACATCGAATACCGTCAACGCAGAGCCGACGACCATCGCGCACTGGCGGCGAGAACCCGCGAGGAGATCGACAACCTCCCGGAGGGAACCACGGTCGACCGTAGTGATCCGCTCCCCACACAGCCCGTCGCCATGCTCCGGGACGTGCTGCGCGCAGCACAGCGCGTCTACGACAAGGCAGAGGTCGGCGACGACCAGCTCAAGGAGCTGAAACAGGCCGAGAGCACGGCCCACGAGACGCTCCTGCGCTGGAAGGAGGTAACTGTCGAGGTCCGCGACACTGCCCGGCTGCTGCTGGAGTCCACGGACGGGGCCGATGCCGCGTCGCGAGCCGCCGCGGCCGCCCATGCCGACAGCCGTCTCCAGGCCGCCAACCAGGAGCACCGGCGGGCCCTCGGCGAGACGGCAATGCTCGAAGAGCGTCTGCGGCAGCTCCCGAAACCGTCGGTAATCCTCGACCAGTCGGCCCGGCCACGCGACGTCGCGCACGGGGAATGGCTGACTGCCGAAGCCGCCGCGACCCTTGCAGTGGCGAAGAACACCCACAAGATCCGGGCCGGCGAACTCGACAGAGTTCGCACCGAAGTGCAGCGGGCCAGGATCGTCATCGAATCGTTCGAGACCATTGCCGACACGCACCGTACGGCGCACGACGATCAGTCCCCGTCAAGTGCCTCCGGAGCCGAGCCTTTCCACGGAGACGCCGCTTCCGCCAGCAATCGCTACCGGGAACTACAGCGTATCGCCGTCAAGAATCAGAAGGCTGCCTCGGAGGCTCAGCGTGCGCTGCACGAGCATGCGGAGGGACTCCACCAGTTCGCCGCAGAGGCGAGATTCGCGAGCCTCGCCATTCCGATCCGCACCCTGATCGCCGAGGTGACCATCTCGGCGTTGGCAGGTTACGCCGCTGAATGGGCTCGGCAACTGGGGCCGCGCCTGCGGTCGCTCTCTGACGACCTGGCACAGGTCGACCGGCACCGCACCATCATCCTCGAACGGCTCAAGGCCATCGTGGACGGCGCACTGCGTAGGCTGCGCACGGCGCAACGGCTGTCGAAGCTCCCCGAAGGGCTCGGTGACTGGACCGGACTCGAGTTCTTGCGCATCGGCTGCTCAGCCGTCGATGGAGACCTGCTCGCCCACCAACTGGGCATGGTCCTCGACGACGCCGTGGAGCGCTACACGGCGACCGAGAAGCGCGACGGACTCGGCGTCGTGCTGCGGGCGGTCCGAGCCGCCGTACCCAAAGGCTTCAAGGTTACGATGCTTAAGCCGGACGCGGTGCTGCGTGCCGAACGGGTCCGGATCTCCGACGTGCGTGACGTGTTCTCCGGCGGACAGCACCTCACCGCCGCGATCATCCTCTACTGCACGCTGGCCGCGCTACGCGCGAACGATCTGGGGAAGACCCGACACCACCACTCCGGCGTGCTGTTCCTGGACAATCCCATCGGCCGCGCATCCGCCACCTACCTGCTCGACCTCCAACGCGGGGTGGCGGCTGCCCTTGGCGTCCAGCTCGTCTACACCACCGGTCTCTACGAGGAGGAAGCCTTGGGCGGCTTTCCGATGATCGTCCGGCTGCGCAACGACGCGGACCTGCGCGCCGGGCGCAAGTATCTCTCCGTGGACGAACGGATAGCGCCGCATCTGGAGGCGCTCGCGTCGCCCAACGGCACCGGCGTCGTTACCACCACGAGAATCGTCATCCCGGAGCGGCGCCGTGGCGAAGCGTACTGACCAGCTAGCGGAAGCCCTATACGACAAGCTCAGAGAATGGGCCACCGCGAAACGGTGGCGCGGCACCACGCTCAAGGAGGTGCCCATTGACGAGGTGCGTCGGTGCTTCCATGCGGTCTACCAGCGCAGAGAGGGCGATGATGCCGCCACGGCGATGCTCCGCGCGAGCCTGTCCGTCCTGGCCGAGCGAGCGCAGATCGTGCCGGTGCGGGCCACCGACTCCGAGAGAATCGCGCTGCCCCAGAAGGTTAAGCTCGTGCCCGTAGCGCCGAAGACGCGGAGGATTGTGCCGCCGATGCCGCGATGGCACCCGCAGATGTACGACCTGGAGGATGCCTGGCCGACGGCCACGGACAAGCAGCGCGTCCGGTACGAGGCGATCAACCGTTGGCTGCTGAGCAATCCCGACACCACCCTGGTCCCGCTGCGGGAACGGGCTCTGGAAATCTTCAGCGCCTCCGGTGATGAGGAAGGCTTCCCCTCGCCCGAGAAGGCGCTGGACGGCATGCGCGATGGGCCCCTCTTCGGTGACCAGGAGCGGCTTCTTCGACTGTTGCATGCCGTCGCGACCCCACCCCCGCTGCTGAGCAAACGCGTACTGACCAAGGTAGCGGCAAACCATTGGACCCACGTCGGCGACGGTGACCTGCTGCTCGTGGTGGAGAACAGCGCGACATGGTGGTCGATCGTGAAGGCCCTGCCCGCAAGCCACAACGTGGGACACGTCGCCTGGGGTCTGGGGGCGAGCTTCATGGCATCCGTCCGGTCGATCGCCGACAACCACGAAATCCGCCGGATCCGCTACTTCGGCGACGTGGACCTCTCCGGACTGCGCATCCCGGACTCCGCCCAGCGTACGGCGTGCGCCGCGGGCCTGCCGCAGGTGCGCCCCGCGGTGCGGCTCTACGCGGAACTCTTCGCGACGGGCCGAAGCTGGCGGGCCGGTGACAACGCCGTGGAAGAGGGCCGCGCCAGGTCGCTGGTCGGCTGGCTTCCCGAGGAACACCATGACGCAGCCGCCCGGCTTCTGGTCGAGGGACGCCGCATCGCCCAGGAATGGGTCGGATATCGGCACCTCGTCCGCACCCGGACGTGGCACACCGACCTCCTCTGACCCCCGGGCGTGGCCTCCGATCCGCCCATCGGAGACCCCTTCTTCGCCTGTGGCTTCGCCGAACGGGTTGAGCCATGCCTAAATCGGCTGATCGATATGACGAGCACAAACATGCGCATGGTGGAGACGTTCACCGCCGGACCGGCCGAGCCGCCCGAGGAACTGCTCGGTTCCAACCGTCGGCTACAAGCTGGAGACGGAGTCGGCCGACGTGCTGACCGTCGCCGCACGCGCCACGATCCGCGGTGGTGTGCCCATCCTGGACCCACCGGACCGGCCCCTGGTCCTGCCCGAACTGCTGGAGTGGCCGCTGCCGCCAGTGGTCAACCTCGGTGCCTGCCGGACCGCGGAGGGCAGCGCGCCGGCCGTGCCGCTGGAATGGGTGACCGTCGCGCTGCGGCGCGGCGCCCGATCGGTGATCGCGGCCCGCTGGCCGGTGCCGGACCGTAGTGCCCCGCGGATCGGCTCGCGTTTTCACCGCAACCTGGCGGAACGGCGAGTCGCGCACGTGGCAGTCGCGTTCTCCGACGCGGTACGTGCGGAACGGGCCCGCCGGGACGACCCGTGGTTCTGGGCGGGGCTGGGCCTGTTCGGCGACATCTTGTAGAGCGATCGCGGCCCGCCTCACCGCCCGATGTGTACGAACGACGCCCAGACGCTGGGGTTGCGCGGTAACCGACGTCGCTGCGACTGCACCGCCTCGTGAAGGGCCTGCGCCGAGGTGCTGGCGTCGAGCTGGCCGTCGACGATGATGTGGCGGTAGACGGTGGCGCTGACCCTGGCGGCGCCGAGGTCCGGCACCGACCAGAGGGTGCCGATGACCCGCCGGTACCCGATATGGTGCAGGGCGGCGGCGAGGGTCAGGGCCTCGTCCAGCAGCCGTACGCCGCCGGCCGCAGTCCGGCACGCGGACAGGAACGCGAAGTCGCCGCGCAGCGCGGGCGCCCCGGCACGCAGGTCGGCGATGGTGAGCAAGCCGTCGTGCAGCGCCAGCCCGCTGCGGCTGGGGTCTCGAACGTTCTGTACGCCGTGGCAGCTGAAGTGCGCGACCTGGTGCTCGGCGACCCGGGCGGCGACGGACGTCCGGGTGGCCCGGTCGCCGGCGAGTACGGTGAGCCGCCCGCCGGTCAGTTCCCGCAGGATGTCCAGCTCCCGTTCGGCGCTCGGCAGCGGGTCCATGCCGGGAGTGTCCGGCTGGATCACGGCGAGGACGCCGGTGGCCGGGGTGGGGGTGTCCGGCCGGTCCGCTTCGGTGAGGGCCCGCACGGTCGGCGTGTACGACGAGACCACCCGGTCCATCGCCGATTCACTGTCGTCCGGGCTGATCGCGGCGTGCAGTGGGAGCAGGGTTAGCGGGCCGGTGGGGCACCACCAGACGCGATGGCTGGGCCCGTGCGGGCGGATCTCGGCGAGCACCGGCGCGACCACGGCCATCCAGAGCCAGGTCAGGACCTCGGTGATCGCGGTGTCGTAGGCGGGCCAGGATTCGGGGCCGTCGGCACTCCGATGGGCGCGTACAAGATCGTTGGCCCGATCGTACGCGTCGTCGAAGGTCAGGTCCGGGAGCCGGACGGGCCGCACCCCGTCGACTGTGACCAGTAGGGCGTCGCAGCGGTGCCGGCTGACCGTAATGATCACCGTTGTGCCGTCCGGAAGCCGGTCCCGCAGCTGCTCGAACTGCGGCGGCCGAAGGAACCCGGACAGCCCCGGCAGGCGGCGCGCCTCGGACACCGCCGACTCCCACAGCTGTGCCGCAGCCATCCGCCGGTCATTCGGCGCATGTTCGCTGGCGAGCGCAGTCGGTACAGCGTCGAGGACCTCGCGCGACTCTCGCAGACACGATCCGATCTCGGGTGAGGCGGCGGTCACCGCGGACAGATCGCTGCGGGCGGCGAGCCACTGCCCCCACAGCACGGCCCGGCCGGCTTCCGCGAGTTCCACGGCCTCAGCGGGCCGGCCGGCCTCGATCGCGGCGGCGGCCGCGTCGTCGACCAGACCGGCGTAGGCGACCAGCAGGTTTTCCCGCTCCGCCGTCGGCAGGCCCCGCCATGCGACCAATGGCATCAGATCAATGGCGGCACGGTACGCGTCGACCGTACCGGGAGTGCCGAAGTGCCGTTTCGCTTCGAGGTCCGCCCACGCCCAGGCCGCATCTATGCGGATCCGAGCGGGCGCGACCACCGACGCGGCGGCCTCCCGGAACAGTGCGACGGCCTCGGTGGCGTCGGCCTCGGCGCTGGTCCTCTCGTAGCGGGTGCGCAATGCCTGGGCGAGGGCGATCGCGTCCTTCGCGCGGGCGGGTTCGTCTGGGCTCGACACGGTGTAGCCGGCCCGAATGGCCTGCACGGCGGCACTCAGATCGACAAGGTCACCGGTGTGCTCGAAAACCGCAAGCAGGCCGATGCCGAGGTTGACCGAGGCCGGCCCGTGGAACGGGTCGTCGGGGTCGAGGGACTCGACGGCTCGCCGGAACAGGGCGACCGCCTCGCGCAGATCGTCGGCGGATGTCGCATGGAGGTGGCGGTCGAGCAGCGCGCTGGCGAGGTGGACGGCGCACGGGACGTGAAACCCGTCGCCGAGCCCTTGACGACCCACGTCGATGGACGCTTCCAGGTCGGCGAGGTCACCGGCCAGCCGGAACGTTCCCGCAGGGAAGCGCTGTGGTTGGACCGCAGCGCGACGACCTTGGGGTGGTCGGGGGCGACGTTGAGGGCCTGGATGCCCACGGTGATCGCCTGGTCGAGGTCGTCACGGGACTGGTGGTGCTCGTACCGGGTTCGCAGCAGGTTTGCCAGATTGGCGAGGTGCCCGGCCCACCTCAACCGGTCCGGGTGGCGTGCTGTCACGGCCTCCCGGGCTGCCGTCACCGCGGCGGTAAAGGTCTCGGGCGTGCCGGTGGCATCGAAGAGGCGGCCCTGCAGCATCGCCTGCCTGTTCCGTGCTTCGGCGCGGGGCGCTCCGGCGGTGGGCAGCAGGTCGGCGTGCCGCCGGGCGACGTCCGCCGCCCGGACCAGGTCGCGGTCGTCGTGGGTGAGTGATACCCGATGGTCGAGAGCGATGGCCAGCTTCGATAACAGGTGGTGCGTGCCGCGCGTGTCCGCGCCGTCAAGTTCGGCGTCGATCATGGCGATGGCCTCGTCCAACTTGTTGAGGTCGGCAGGACTCTGGAGCAGCAGTGCGGCGGCGAGATTGGCGACCAGGACCGGTGTCTGCGAGTCCCCGGTCAAACGGGCGAGGGCCACCGCCTCGCGGCAGGCATGCACGGCCAACTCGGCGTCACCAGGTTCGGGCCGACGCTGGTGCCGGACGATGAGGGCGCCGCCGAGTTCGGTCAGTGCCGCGAGCCGCTCGTCGACATCGGCCGGATCGGTGAGGCTGCCGATCGGCGGCGCAGGCTGGATCAAGGACCGGAGCAGGGGTGGCACCCGCTCGGGCGAGTACGGGGCGACGTACTCGAAGAACTGCTTCGCGGCGAGGTAATCGAACTCCCGTCGGCCGGTGGGGAGCGCGAGGTAGCGCGACCAGTGCAGCACGGCCACGAGATACTGTGCCCGAACGGTGCTCTGTTGGTCGAGGCGACTGTCCTCGATAGCGCAGCGGACGGCATGCACGTCGGCCAGGGCCGCGTCCGAGGTGACCGAGTCGGCGTTTCGATCCGTCAGGAAGGCGCGGACGCGGTCGCTGAGTGCGGTCAACAGGTCAAGGTCGCCGGACATCAATCCATTGTCACCGACCAACGACGGCGGGAGAGCACGGTGCCGGACCAGGGGGCCACCGGAGGCGAATCTTGGGCCCGAGAGAGGGACGAGGTGGCTGAGGCGTGGGTACGTGCCGGTGACCTGGACCGTGCCATCACGATCCGGCGCGAGGCGCTGGTCGGGCTCGATGACGATGTACCGAAGTGGATGCGCCTCGACCTGTCCACGAATCTCGGCATCGATCTGATGGACCGCTACCGGCGCGACGGCGACCTGGCCGACCTGCGGGAGGCCTGCGCGATCGGCGAGCGGGTCTGGCGGGAGTCCCCGCCGGGCGCCCGCCTTGAGGTGACCGCCAACCTGGCCGGCCGGCTCTCCGTCAGGTCGCTCGCGCCCGGAGAGCCCGACCAGACCGAGCAGGCCCGTGAGATTCTTGAACAAGAGCTCGCAGTCGCGGCCACCGACGATCCGGAACGGCGAGTGGCCATGTCGGCGCTCGCCGGGATCCACCTGCAGCTGTGGCGGCGCGACGGCGACCGGAACCGTCTCGCCACCGCGCTGCGAACGCTCACCGAGAATCTGGACCCGGGGGCTGCCGGCCCTGAGGTGGTCAACATCGCCGGTCTGCTCGCCACGGCCGCCGAGGAGAGTTTTGACCAGGACCTGCTCGGCAGGGCCGAGACGCTTACCCGGGCCGGGATCGCTGCTGGACACCCGGCCACCGCGTCGGTCCGAATGACACTGCACCGTTTGCTCGCCTCGGTGCTGCACACCCGGTACGAGTGGACCGGCGACCAGGCATTCCTTACGCAGGCCACAAAAGCCGCCGAGGCCGCAGTGCGCGAGGCGAGCACCGGACCGGACCGGGCGCAGGCGTTGTCGGTCCGATCCACGGTGCGGTCCACTGCGGCGCGCCTGCGCAACGACCGCGCCAGGTTCACCGCCGCTATCCAGGATGCACGGGAGGCGCTCGACACCACCGCGGACCACTGGCGCGACGGCGAGTACGCCACCAACCTCGCCTCGCTGCTGGCCGAGCGGTACGGCCTGTTCGGCGACAGCACCGACCTGGACGACGCCATAGCCCTGCTCGACCGCCTACTGGACACCGGCCTGGACCCGGACATGGCACCCACGGTCGCCAACAACCAGGCCAACAACCTGCTGGGCCGGTACGAGCGCGACGCCGTCCCGGAGGACCTGGACCACGCGATCGACCTAGCCAAGCAGGCCGTCGCCCTGACCGCACCGGACAGCTCGGACCTTGCCGCCCGCCACGACACCGTCGGACGCCTACATGCAGCCCGCGCCCATCACCGCCACGACCCGGAAGACCTGGACACCGCGATACGGCACGCCGGTCTCGCGGTGGCCGCCACCCCCGATCCCTCCCCGGACCGAGCGCTATACCTCAACAATTGGGCGAACTGGGAGTCCGAGCGCTGGGAACGCGACGGTGGCGAAGATGTGCTTTCGCGGGCGATCGACCTGCTGGAACGGGCACTGGCCGCGGCCGGGCAGGCCGAGTATGACATCGAGGGTTCGATGGCGGCGACGATCGCGTTCAACCTCGGTGCCCGCCTGCAGGACCAGTTCGACCTGCTCCGCTCACGCGGCGAAACCGAAATGGCGAAGCTGCAGCGCGCCGCCGACCTGTTCGACGAGGTGCTCGGCGCCGGATACCCGCACCTGGCGGTGCTCGCCGGTCGGCGGCTCGGCGGCATCACCTGGCTGGCCGGTATGTGGCCGGAGGCGCAGCAGTCGTTCGCGGCTGCGCTGGAGGCCGCCGGTGAGCTGACCGGGATGCGTCCGCTGCACGTCGACAAAGAACGTGCCCGAGCCGGCGTGCAGGGCATCGGCGCCATGGCGGCTCTTGCCGCGGTGCGGGCCGATGACCCCGCGGCGGCTGCGGTCCATCTTGAGCAGGCCTCGGCGACATTGATCGCCGAGGCGATCGGCATCCGTGCCGAAACGGTTACCTTCGACAGCATCGTGTCGGCGGCGGCCCGAATGAACCGGCACGTCCTGCTGCTCGGCAGCACCCCGGCCGGCGGTGTCGCGGTGCTGGTCGCCCCGGACGGCGCACTCGATCACCAGGAGTTGCCGTCGGCCGAAGAGTCGGCGCTGGCGGCGGAGGCCACCCTGTTCCGGCAGGAGTTGGGCCGGGCCGAAACCGAGGACGGCGCCGACGCGGCAGGGATCCGGTTGGCGGCGGCGGACCGGCTCACCGCGTGGACCATGGAGTCGCTGGTCGCCCCGCTGGTGCCGCTGCTGGCCGGGGTGTCCAGGCTCGCGGTGCTGCCGCTGGGGCGCCTCGCTTGGCTGCCCATCACCACCTGCGGCGTTCCCGGAGAGGGCCCCCTGCTGGGCGACTACGATCCGCTCCTGCTGATCCGGGCCAGTGTCTCCGGCCATGCCCCCGCAAGCCGGGGCGCAGCGTCCCGGGTGGTGGTGTTGGCGGACACCGGGACGGTGGACCGGCCGATCCCGGGGGCGGCTCGGGAGGCCACGGAGGTCGCGCGCCGGTATCCCGGGGTGATTCCGCGGGTCGACGAGGAGACTGCTCTGGGTGGTGATGCCGTGCTGGACGACCTGCTCGACGCCGAGTTGGCGCACGTGGCCTGTCACTGCGACGTGGACGTGGAAAGTCCGCAAGAGACAGTGCTCAGGGTGCGGCCGCCGATCCGGGTCGGCTTGCGCCCGGCTGCCGGGCGTCGGCATGGCCACATCGTGCTGAGCGCCTGCGACGCTGCGCTGACCGGTGCGGCGCTACCCGATGAGGCGTTCAGCGCCGCGACGGCGTTCCTGCTAGCCGGCGCGGGGGTGGTCACCGCGCCGCTGTGGCCGGTGAACGACATCACGGCGCCGAGACTGATGGGCGACTACCACGCGCGGTTGACCGAGGGTTCCGCGCCGGCCACCGCGCTTGCTGCGGTGCAGCGGCGGTGGGCGCGGAAACGGCCGGCGTACGTGCACGGACCGTGGGTGGTCACGGCCTGGCCGGACGCGGCAGCCGATCAAGCGGTCATCTGTCGAGCAGAGTGATCGCGGCGGTGACGGCGAGCAGCGCGAATGCCTGCACCAGAGCGAGGACGGCGACGTTGAGGGCACGGTACTTGTGTGTGGCGACGTGGGAGTTGGCCCAGATCTGCCGGGTCAGCGCGGCCAGTAACGCGGGCCGATCGGCGAGCAGTCCGGTGTATGCCCTGGTGAATCCGGCGGCGTCGGTGCCGTATCGGTCGGTGATGCTGCGGTAGAAGATCAGATTGCCGGGCTCCCAGCGGTTGCCGCGGCGGGGCACCAGGGCCACGGAGGCGGCCATGGCAGCGACGGCGGTCGCGGCCGCGCAGACGGAGGCGATGACGGTGAGCGTGACGCCGCGCCGTCCCGTCGTGTTGATCAGGGCGTAGAGCAGTCCACCGGCCGCACCTGCCGAGGCGAGTGTCGCGGTGGCCTTGCTCTCGGCGTGCTTGATCCACTCGACGATCAGCAGCAGGGCACGCCAGGCGTCCTCAGTGTCGGGATCAGGTCGGGCGTCGAGTGATGGGACTTGAGCGTGGCGGTGGCGGAACACAGGTGCCATGGTCACCTCCTTCGATGTGACCCAATGTACTCAGCCGACTCCATCGAGCGTAGGGTGCTGATCAGGTCACGTTTCGAGGGATCCACAGCCAGGCCCGTTCCGTGTACTCCTTGAGGCCGACCTGGCACTGAGCCAGCGCGCCGGGCGGAAGCCGGGCCCACTCCGGCTTGATGACGAAGCGGTGCAGGATGTCCGATATCAACGCCACCACGTCGGCGTCCGGGTTCTCAAGGGCCGCTTGGCGCAACTGAGGGCTATTGAGCAGCCGGTCGGACTCGATGGCGACCTCCCCGGAGAAGCCGATCGTGCCGGGACCGAACGTTCCGACCGCTGCCGATGCGCGCAGGCGGATGTGGTCCCGGTAGGTCTCGTTGTCAGCCATGAGTTCCTGGCACAGCCCGTCCAGGAGACGAGGTAACGCGTGGTGCAGTTGCTCTGTTGCCGGGAGGATGACTTTCTGGTCATCACCGAGACCCTGTCGGGGCAGGCCGTTCAGGTCCAGGTTCAGCCGGCCGAGGGTGCAGCGCATGATTTCGACGAGCCGCGTCTGCGCCTGTTGCTTGGCCGGGCCGGAGCGGCTGCTGAAGCTGACGATGTCGACCGCGAAGCACATCCGCACGTCGAGCCGGTCGGCGACGGCCGGCGCCGGAGGCGGCGGTGGCGCCACGAGTACGGACCGATGCGGCCCGGTCTGCCGCGACTCGCGCTCGGCCTGCACACGGCGGACGGTGCGCAGTCGCTCGGTAAGGTTCTCCAGGTAGGCGATGTCGTCGGGAACCCGTCTCACGACCGCCTCGGCGACCCGGTCGCCGACCAGCGCGGGAGAGAGCGCCTCCTGCATGTTGACGACCGCGATCTGCGCCGTATGCAGAAGGTCACGCAGATCGGCGAGAGTGCCGGCCAGTGTCAATTCGTCGTCGGCCAGCGCGTCCGTCGGCGGAGGCCGCAAATCGAGGCGGTCGCTGACGGTGGCGTGCAGAGCGCGCAGCCGCGAGCCGTCACCACGGACCCGGGATTCGTAGCGCAGTTTCGCGGCGTGCATCAGGTACCGCCCCAGCGGCGGAATCGTGACACTGCCGTCGGACCAGGTGAAGTCGCTGAGCACCCGGTCCTGGTCCGACCCGGCCAGCACGACTAGCCGCCGGTCCGCGCCGTCCCCGGCCGGCGACGTCTCCCATACGACGAAGCCGTCATCGGTGCGGCGCGCGGAACGCCACCAGCCCGGCGCGTCGCCGGCATCGGCCGGCAGCGCCGCCCTGACCTCGTCGGCGAGGGGCACCGGGTCGGCGTCCGGTGTGGAAGTCTTGCCCTGGAAGATCAGCGTGACGCCGAGCATCGCCGTGGTCCCGTTCACAGTGAGCTGCCGCCACCATTGGGCGAAGTCGGCCCACCCGAACGGGACCGCCGGACCGAGCCGCTCCCGGCCGTCGCCGATCGGCGACGCGAAGACCACCGACAGGTTGAGGACGTCGTGGCTGCGCCGCAGGATGGCCTGGCGGTCGGATCCGAGATCCTGCTGGGCGGCGATGACGTCGAAGGAACCGACGCCGGGCCACCGCGCGGGAAGATCGGTGGCCGGTACGCCTCGGATCGGCTCGGTCATCTGGAGCTCGCTGCGGCACTGTCGCCAGATCCCGGCGAGCTGCCGGCGGGCGGTGTCAGCGTGCAGGCCGTCCACTGGTGCGAAGAGGTGGGCGACGAACTCCTGCTCAGCCGGCCGGTCGGTCATCACGGCCGCCGTCCTGATCTCTGCTGCGGCTCGCCGAACGCGTCGGCACGGCCTTTCCGATCTCGTCCACTAGACGGTTCTGACGTTCTGTGACCGACGGATCGGGCCCGTCGACGTCCTTGGTACCGATTCGGTTGGCGCGGACCGGCCCGTACAGCTCGAGCTGGGTAGTGGCGTCGCGCAGCTCCTCGTCGTCGCCGGCCGCGAACGCCTGCCCCATCTGGTCGAGGATCGGCCCGATCCGCTCCCAGTGTGGCGCGGGCAACCGCCACTGCGGGAGGTCACTGAGCACATCGAGTGCGTCTTCTAGCGTTTCCATATCCCAGCGTCCGTCCACGATGACCCACTGTAGAGGAGGTGCGGAGCACACACGGCACGCAACCATGGACCGTCACTGAAGGTAGCTTTGGATCCCATGACCGCCGATCAGTCCGATGTCGATGTAACAGACGAGTTCCCGGCGGTCATGGAGCTGGTTCAGCGGGCACACCGCGACAGCGATACCTCGACACTTGCCCGCGCCGTGGACCGGCTGACGGCGCTGACCGACCTCGGCGCGGCGCCGGCCGCCCGGGCCGCAGAGCTCGGCTATGCCCTCTACCTGCTCTCCGAAAGGACCGTCGACCCGGGGCCGCTGCCTGCCGCCCAGCGGGCGTATCGCGTAGCCCTGGCCCGGGGGGACCATGCGCGGGCACCACTCTGGCGCACCCATCTCGGCATGTGCCTCGTACGAGAGAGTGAGCGGAGCCACCGGGCCGAGGCTCTCGACGAGGCGTTGCCGCTCCTGCGCTCCGCCGCCGCCGACCTGCCCGGCCACCTCGCCGCCCACGCCAACCTTGGGCTCGGTCTGATGCGCCAGATGGAACGTACCGGCGACGTCACACTGCTCCCCGAACTGCTAGCCGCCGCGCGCACCGCCGGCGACGCTGCTCTGCGCCTGCCATCGTCGCGGGCCCAGATCCTGAGCAACACCAGTAGCGCCCTGATGGCGGCCTGGGAGCTCACCGGGATCCGGGACCACCTCGACGGAGCCGTCGACGCGGGCCAGGCCGCCTGCGATCTCGTACCGGCGGGCGACCCCGCCGTGCCCGGCTGCACGTCGGCGCTGGCACGCGCGCTCCTCGGCCGGGCCATCTTCACGGGTGACCGGACCTCGGCGGCGGAGGCAGCCCGCCGTCTACGCCGCAGCCTGCGCAGGGTGAAACTCGACGACCCCGACCGGCCTATCTACCTCAACCAGCTCGCCATCGCCGGCCGGCTCACGTTCGCCGGCACCGGTGCCCTCGCCGCCCTTGACGAGGCGATCCGCGACTGGGGCGAAGCCGTCCGACTGCTCCCGGCCGATCATCCCGACCGGGACGCGTACCGGGTGAACCGCGCCGGCGCGCTCCGGAACCGGTTCGAGGCGGTCATGGACACCGACGCGCTCGACGAGGCGGTGCGGGAGCTGGAGGAGGTGGTCGCCGGCGATCCGGAACGCGGCGTCCACCTCGCCGGACTGGCCAACGCGCTGCACCGCAAAGGCGTCAGCGCCGACGACCCGCAGTCGCTGCACCGTGCGGCGGACCTGCTCCGGACCGCCGTCGCGCTAACCCCGGTCGGGCGGCCGGAACACCGGGCACACGGGGCCAACCTCGGCGCGGTGCTGCTGGCCAGTGCCCGATTCGGACCCGTCATCGACGAGGCCGTCGACGTGCTCACCCAGGCGACTACCGGCGTAGGCCCCGACGATCCAGAACTCGCCGACACGCTGCTCAACCTCGGTGCCGCCAGAGAGCTGCGGGACGGCCCCGGCGACCTGGAGGAGGCCGCTGCGACGTACACCCGACTCGCCGACACCGAGGTGGCGCCCGCTCTGTCCCGCGCGATGGCCGCCCAGAACCTTGGCCACCTGCGGGCGCGTGCCGCGGACTGGCCCAGTGCCCGCAACGCGCTGGGCCGGGCCGTTGAGCTGCTCGACCTCGTCGCCTGGGCCGGCCTCGACCGTGACGACCAGGAACGCCTGCTGACCCAGTTCCCTGCGCTGGCCACCACCGCGGCCGCCTGCGCACTCGAACTCGACGACCCGGACGGCGCCGTCAAAATCCTGGAACAGGGCAGGGGAGTGCTCTATGCCCAGGCACTGAGCAGATCGGCCGGCACCGACGAGGTGCGCGCCAGCGCATCCGATCTCGCGGACCGCCTCGGCGCGGCCCACGACCTGATCGAGGCGTCGCAGCGCAACGAGCGATCCGCCGTCTACGACCGGCACCGCGCGGTGCGGGAACGTGACGCAATCCTCGCGGAGATCCACCGTACCCCCGGTCTGGAACGCTTCCTTCGTCCGCCGCGCATCGGGGACCTGCGGGCCGGGCTCGGCCCCGGCACGGTCGCGATCATCAACGTGGCTGCTCACCGCTGCGACGCGCTCCTGGTGAACGGCACCTCGACCCACCACGTTCCGCTCCCCGACCTCACGAACGAAGACATCACTCGGCATGCGGCGGCGTCGATCCGGCCCACCGACGCCGGCCTGACGGAGACGCTCGGTTGGCTCTGGGACACGATCGCCGGTCCCGTCCTCGACCGCCTCGACCGGGTTGACCCCACCGGCCACGTATGGTGGATGCCGACCGGCGCGCTCTCCTTCCTGCCAATCCATGCTGCCGGTCACGATGACACGACCCGTTCCGCGCCCCATCGCGTCGTGAGCTCGTATGCACCCACGCTGCGCAGCCTGACGGCCGTCGGCACGCACCGGGTGCCGCAGTGGGCTGCAGTGGTGGCACCGGACGACCCGCACGGTCCGGGACTGCCCGCCTCGCTCCGTGAGGCGGACGAGGTACATCGCCGCCTCGGTGCGGCCGCCGAGCTGGTGTCGGGACAGCAGGCCACCACGGCGCGGGTACGGGACATGTTCGCCGATGCCGACTGGGTGCACTTCGCCGGCCACGCAACGGCGGACGCGGCCCGGCCATCGGACAGCTACCTCACGCTGCACGATGGCCCGCTGCGGGTTCGCGAACTCCTCCGCCAACCGGCCGGGGTGAGGACGGCACGCACCCTGGCCTACCTGTCTGCCTGCTCGACCGTCCAGGGCGGTGCGCGCCTGCCGGACGAGAACATTCACATCGCGTCGGCGCTGCAACTGGCCGGATTCGCCCACGTCATCGCCACGTACTGGCCGGTCCCCGACCCGGTTGCGGGCCGCGCCGCACGGCTGATCTACGACGGATTGCACACTGGACGGCCGGCCCACGCCGTGAACGCAGCCACCCTGGCCCTCCGGGATCGATATCGGGGACGGCCGTCCTGCTGGGCGGCGTACGTGCACGTCGGACCGGACGCCGAGGTCACTTTCCCCCCCACCGGATGATCGCCTCCCGGAGCGCCACAACATCCTCGGCGTCCGTGTCGAACGCCCGCACGAAATCGGGGAGCAGCCCGATGAACATGGCCTGCGCGGCTGTCGCGTCCCCGGCCGTGCCGGTCCAGTGCGCGAGTTCGCCGCGATAGAACAGCAGGTCCACATCGTCGGGGACGGCCAGCCGCGTCCTGAGCCTGACCAGCTCCGCGAAGGCGTCGCGGGCGGTGGCGGCATCCCCGGCCAGGCCGGTCCAGCGCGCGAGCTCCGCGCGCAGGTTCAGGAGTTCCGGGTCGTCCGGGCCGAGCAACCGGGTCAACAGGGGCATCAATTCCGCGAACGCGTCCCGGGCCGCGACGGCATCTCCAGCCACGCCGGTCCACCGGGCCAGTTCCGTGCGGTCGACGAGCAGCTCTGGGTCATCCGGTCGGGTCATCAGCGTCCGCAGCGGCACCAGTTCCGCGTACGCGTCGCGGGCTGCGACGACGTCACCGGACTTGGCTGCCCAGTACGCTCGGTTGGCGAATGCGACGAGGCCGTCCGGGTCGGGTATCGGCCCGTAGGCGGCAGCGACTTCGCAGAGCAGCTCGTGAGCGGCGGCCGGGTCCCCCGCCTCGCCGGTCCAGCTGGCGAGGAAGGTGGTGCCGAGCAGCGTGCGGTGATGGGTCGGCCCGAGCAGTCGCCGCGTGCCCGCGACTACGGCCTCACCCAGCACTCGCGCCTCGCCGAATCGCCCATCCGAGGCCAGCGCGTCACCGACGAGCAGGCACGCGTCGGCCAACACGTCGACCTCGCGTGGATCGCCGCTCTCCTCGGCCACGATCCGGAAGACGTGAGCAGCCGCGGCTGCCACCTCGCTACGCGGCGAGCGGATGATCAGTTTCGCCAGCAGCGCGACGTGCGCCGGCCGCTGACCCGAGTCTTTACCGTCGTGGTTGGCGAATTCGCGAATCTCCGGATCTACCGAAAGCGTCCCCGCCACGGTTCTCTCGACCAACGCCAGCCCGACCAGCCCGTCGATCAACGCCTCCAGATGCGGCCCGGTCAGGCCCGCGAACAGCTCCGAATCGGCCAGCAGTACCGGGTCCAGCAACAGCTGGTACGGCACTGGTGCATCCGGCAGGACGCCGAACAGCCGCAGGAGCGTGTGCGCCTGCCCCAGCCCGTCGTCGTCCAGCCGTTCCAATGCCAGTCCGATCACGGCGTCCCGCCGCAGCCCTGCACCCGCCCGCAGCAGCACCTCGGTCCGATACCCGGTGAAGGTGCCGAGCATCGGCTCCTCAGCACGGCCCTCCTGCGCCCTCGCCAGATAGGCACCGGCCAGCCGGCACAGCAGCGGCACACCATCGAGCTGCGACACCAGCGCAGCGGCCTGCCGCGGCGACCCGGCCTCCGGGCACAACGCGATCAACTCAGGCGGGGTCTGCACGGCTTCTCCATGTTGGACATGTAATCCCCGACTGATGTGGGAGGAGCCGCCCAGATGCTCGGACTTCGCGGGAAGTGCTGGCGCAGCCGCGTGTTGCCGTCAACGTGCACCACGGCGGCCAGCGCGGGGCGGCCCCGCTCTTCGCTGGTGCGGTCACCAGCATATGCGGAAGGTTTCGAGCGCCGACGGGGTCAATGGCGTCAAGCCCTCTCCGCCAGCAGGCTGGGAGCCAACGGGCGCCGGGCCTCGCACTGCTTGACAAGATCGACACGGTCCCGGATCTGTCTCGTCCCCGGGTGCGCCAGCAAGCTGCGGTTGCCGAGCGCCTGCAGGTCGAACTCGGCGCGGCGCTGCCGGGGGAATGTTGCGACGACCCCTTTACTCGGCTGGTTTACACTGTCGGCGACCTGGACAAACGTGCGTGAGCATGCCGCTGGGCCACCGGACTACTGGGGGTCAAGGGGTCGTCGGTTCGAATCCGGCCGTCCCGACTGGTATTCACCAGCGCATATAGAAGATCATGTGTGATCTTGCGGTAACGCTGGCGGTAACGGAGATCGCTTAACGTGGGTTGCATCCCTCGATCCCGTTACTGCGGAGGTGCAGCCGCATGGCTGTCTACAACTACCGCCTCGCCAACGGCCAGATCCGCTGGTTCTTCGTCATCGACCTCCCGCCCGACGCCAACGGGCGACGTCGCCAGCACAAGCGGCAGGGGTTCCCCAACCGAACCGCGGCCAAGACGCCCGCGCCGCCTACGGCGGTGCGGACCTCGGCGCCGACGGCAGCGTCGCTGCCGAGCTGGAGAGCTGGCTCAACGAGCGCGAACCGTTCGGTGCCTCGGTCAACAGGCGCAGAATGGCCTCCTCGTCGGTGTAACTGACGATCCGGTAGCCGAGCAGGTTGGCGTTCAGACGTCCGACGGGCTGCCCGTCCGCCACGCCTGTCTGGCGGCGCAGCTCGTCGTACGCCTGCGCGATCTGGGCTCGCATCGCGACCGCGTCAGCCCCGACGACCTGGGTGCGCCGCTCACTCGAGCCGCGCAGGCCGTGCAGCGGTCGGCGTTCCCCGACGCGTACGCGGAGTGGCAGCCCCGAGGCACGGCAGCTGGTCGTCCTGATCAGCGACGGCATGAACATCGTCTGCACCAGCGATGGCGGGGACGGGTTACCGCCCCCTGGACGACGCCGGCCTTCCCGACGGCTTCCGTCTGCCGGCTGACCCGCAGCTGAGGGCAGTCGTCTCCTCGCCCTTGCCCAGCGGGGCGAGCCCTACGTCTGGGGCGCTGAAGGGCCGGACAGCTACGACTGCTCCGGCCTGATGATGGCTGCCTGGGCCGAAGGCAACTTGCGAATCCCTCGGGTCACGGCCGACCAGGTGCGCAGCGGCGTTGCCGTCTCGTCCCTGGCCGCGATGCGACCGGGGGACCTGATCTTCATCCCCGGCTCGGACGGCACGATGAGCCGACCTAGCTACGTCGGCATGTACACCGGTGTTGATCGGAACGGGCGGCAGTACCTCGTTCAGGCAGCCAAGACTGGTGACGTCGTAAAGGTCGTCGCGGTCAGCAACTGGAGCCGCCAAGTTGCTGCTATCCGTAGGCCGACGCCGTGACAAGTCCTGTACTCGGTCGGATGATCTGCAGCGCGCATGGGGACAAGCTGGGTATGTCCAGCAGCGCCTTGGTCAAGCCGATCCGCTTCTAGCCGATGAGCGTGCGTTGACTGCCCTGCATGTCGATGCAGGCTGCCTTGATGGAACCGATTTTACTTGACCTGGTGGTACGTTGTCCCGAGACATGTCGTCGAGGCTGGACGTCGACACTCACGCCACGCGAACGATCGGCGCCCCCGGGCCGCCGATAAGCGTAGGTGTCCCGGATGGCGGCCCTGCGCGGAATGGTCACGTGACGGGTCGTACGGGATACCCTCCGCGCTCAGGTCATCTGAGCTGCGGCGCCCCGTATGGGGGTCCTTGTTCGGGATGACACAGACCGGGCACCGTTAATGCACTGGACCTCAATTATGGTTGAGGTTTTAGGGTGTGGGTCATGCCAACTGCTGAGACGGGAACGCGTCTATCCACGGGTCGGGATGCTTTCGGCCGTCAGGGATTCGGCGCGATGAGGTTGCGCGATGGATCCGCCGACGGCACTGACCGCGACCCGGTGGCGGTGGTCCACGCCGCCCTTGATGCGGGCATCACGATGGTGGACACCGCAGATGCCTACCAGAATGAAGAGCTGGTCGGCCGGGCAATCCGAGGGCGCCGTGATGAGGTGCTGCTGGCCAGCAAGTTCGGGTTGGTATGGCGAGATGAGCTCGCCGGCGGCTTCGACGTACGGGCTGACCCGTCGTACGTGCGGCAGGCGAGCGAGGCGAGCCTGCGACGGCTCGGTGTCGACGTGATCGACCTCTACTACCTGCACCATCGCAGTGAAAAGGTCCCGATCGAGGAAACCGTCGAAGCCATGGCCGAACTGGTCGATCAGGGGAAGGTGCGCGCTCTTGGCCTGTCCAACGTGACGGCGGACGACCTACGCCGCGCACACGCCGTTCACCCGATCGCGGCGCTACAAGAGCAGTGGTCACTGGTGCAGCGCGACATCGAGCAGGAGCTGCTGCCTGCCGTGGCCGACCTCGGAGTGGTCGTCGTGGCCCACTCCCCGAACGGTCATGGACTCCTCCACCAGCCTCCGAGCGCAGCCGGCGAGCAAGTAGCGAGCGGCCTACGCGCCGCATTGGGCGAGATCGCCAGTAGACACGACACCACGAGCGGGCAGGTCGCACTGGCCTGGGTGCACCACCGGCAGCAGGCACACGGCGTGCCTGTCATCCCGATCCCCGGGACCACCAGCGTCCGCCACCTACGTTCCAACGTCGCCGCGGCCGACCTAAGCCTGTCCCACGACGACCTGCGCCGGCTCGATGCCCTCCGAGCTGCATCGTGACCCGCACACCGTGTCCGATAGCGGATCGTCTTACCGGACGGGTTGGACGGGCTTCATGGGTCAACAGAGCCAGGCTGCCAACTCCCCGGTGACCGAGCCGCGCAATCGCCCACGCTGCCCCCGGACTGAATGAGGATGCAGTCCAAGGTCGGCGTTGGACATCCGCTCATGTCGCTGGTCGTGAAGGCGTGTGCATCACTGTCGGTGTTCGGCTACCCAGTGGGCGAGGCCGCGGCCGGGGACAGCGACGAAGCGGAATCCCCGGAATCCCGGCGGCGGCATACTCGTGACAGTGAACGCCTCGTACTGATCGTCCGGCTCGACGACGAGGACTACGTCGTCGGCGAAGGTCAGAGTCAACCGACCGTCCTTGCGGATCTCGGCGGCCGTGATCTGCGCCTGGTGCCGGTCGAGCAACGGTGCCAGACCTGTCGACGTCGACGGGTCGAACCGGCTTTCGGCGCCGGGTGCGCCGTAGGAGAACTCAGTTTCGATGCGGATCTCGATCCACGACTCGACTATGAGCGTGAATGCAAAGTCGATCCGTAGCTGTGTCACGACGCCGTCGCCGACCGGTAGCAGCCACTTGCCGGTCTGCTCGATCAGCCCGGTGGAGTTCACGCGCTCGGTCATGGACCCATGCTTCTGGATCCTCCAGGTCGTCGCCGAGTATCCGGATCTGCCGAGGCGGCCCAGACCACGACCATGTTCCGGTTGCCGCGGGCGGTAGGTGGTGCGGGATCATGTTGGGGTGGGCAGTGTCGTGGAGGTGCGGAGCCCGGTCGACGTCACGCAGCTCCGCGCCCGGCTGGGTGATGCGGATGTCGTCCAGTTCAGTGAGCCGCTCACCGAGGCCGAGTATCGGTCGGTGGCCGCGCTCCTGGTGGATCAGCCGATGGTCCCACTGCGTGTCTACGGGTTCGATGACGATCTTGCGACGCTGCGGTTCCTGCGTTGGTTTCCACATGTTCGCCGGTTCAGTGTCGCGGGCCTGTGGCACCTGACCGATCTGGCCCCGTTGGATCAGTTGAGCGCTGATGTGGAGTTCCTTGACATCGGCGAGACCCGAAAGTCTCTCAACCTCGCTCCTGTTGCCCAGTTTCGTCGGCTTCGCCGGCTGAGGGTCGTCGAGCACCGGCGTGGTCTTCCCGAGCTGCTGCACGCCAACCCGGGTCTGCGGGACCTGTCGCTGTGGCGGCTCCCCGTCGACCACGTCCTGCCCGTCATTGCCTTGCCACACCTACAGGCCTTGGCGCTGACCCTCGGCTCGTTGACGAACAGCGAATGGCTCACCCAGATCCTCACACTTCGCTACCTGGCACTGCGCCAGGTGCGAAAGCTCAGCGACCTCACTGCGGTGACACGGTTGCGCGCACTGCAGTGGCTGTGGCTGGAAATGCTCACCGTCGAGCGGCTTCCGGACTTCGGCTCCAACACGATGCTGACGCGGGCCGAATGCCTCGGGATGCGTCACCTCCGCCATCCGGCAGCCCTCCAGGGCCTCGCCGCGGCACCACAGTTGCGGGAACTCCTGGTTGCAGCGCCGCATCTGCCAGTCGACGCCGTCGTCCCCTTCGTTGGTCACCCGACACTCGAACGCGCAGAGATCGTGCTGGGCAGCCAACAGCGCGACCGCGACGCCGATGACGTTCTGCGTCTGCCACCACCACGTCCGGACACGCAGTTCGCCGCGATGCACGAGCTGACCCGCATCCTGTAACCCAGGCACCTGCACATCCGCGGGTGACCTGCCCGCTCGGACAGCCCCGCAATTCCTGCACCGACCGCAAAGCCCGGACTGGTCGCGACGATCCGAACGCTCCCCGGCGCCACCGGTCACTCTGGGTGATGTCGCTGCCTGCGGTGAGCGCCGAGGTTGCTTCTCCGGAAGTGCCTGACTAATCTCAACGCTTGTCTAGTTTTTGATTGCCGGTGCGGCTTCCGCCCTTGCCGGGGCCTGCCCGCGATGAACCCACCAGGTTGAGGAATTCGAATGAAGCTGATCGTTTTCGGGGCCAGCGGCGGCACCGGACGCCTCTTGGTCTCCGGCGCGCTCGACCGCGGTTACCAGGTGACCGCAGTGGCCCGCCACCTCGACGGGCTGCCGTCACATCCCGATCTCGCGTTGCAACCCGCCGACGTGCTGGCCGGTGGCCGTCCGTTGCGGGAGATCGCCGCCGGGCACGACGCGGCGATCTCCGCGATCGGCAGCACGGCCCGGAATCCGAACGGCATCTACTCCAAGGGTGGCCAGGCGGTAGTCACTGCGCTGCAGGACGCGCAGGTGCAGCGGTTGATCGTTGTCTCCTCCGGCGGAGTGGAGCCCAAGGACCCCGGGTTGCCCTGGTGGTTCCGGCTGATGATTCCGCTGTTCCTGCGTGAGCTGTACGAGGACATGGGCGTGATGGAGGACATCGTGCGGTCTAGCCGGCTCGACTGGACTCTGGTCCGCGCCGGTTACCTCACCGACAAGCCGGCCACCGGGAGGTTCCGGGTCGAGGACGGGAAGAACCCGCCCGGTGGGTCGCGGCTCAGCCGCGCCGATCTGGCGAACTTCCTGCTCGACCAACTCGACACCAGCCGGTGGAGCAAGGCTGCCCCGACGCTGACCTATTGATCCATCGTGGGTTCAGGTTTCTACGTACGGCGAGAAGGCGCGGCGAGGATTTGATGCGTACGACGGCCAGGCATTCCGAGCAGGCGAGCCCGGAGGATCTGCTGACGCTGGGGGAGGTCACCGCCTGTACCCGATGGCGGTCCCCGCTCTGCGTCTCTATGAGAGCGAAGGGCTGATCGTCGCAGAGCGCAGTGAGGGCAACCAGCGTCTCACCGCAGGGACACGCTGCGCCGCGTCTCGCTGATCCTCGTTGCTCGGTGACTCGGCATTCACCTTGCCGGTGAGGCCAGCCGCTGATCCCCGGCACGCCACGCTGCGTGCCGGGGGGCTTCATGACGCGGTGTGCCGTCGCGCAGCTGCCGACAGGGTGAGCGAGAGCAGTTCGATCAGACGGCTTCAGCATCATTGCAGCCGAGCAGGTGCCGGCGGTCTTGGGCGCCGACGCGTAGGCGTCAGGCTGGCGGGGCGATGACGCTGCGAATGGCCGGGCCGGCCAGGCGCAGGACGTCGTCGAGGTCGGCGTCGGCGATGTAGGGCATCCGCAGCAGGTAGCGCTGCGCGGCGATGCCCATCATCATGGCGCCGGCCAGGGAAGCGCGCAGGTGGGCCTCCGGATCGTCGACGGTCGCGGCGATCGCGTCGACGACCTCGGTGGTGATGTGACGCCGCAGCAGTTCGGCTGCTTCTTCGCTGGTCATGCTCGCGCGCACGAGCACCGCCATCGGACTGTTCGGGTCGGCGGCCCAGCTGCTCAGCATGCCGTGCATGAAGTTGTGCACGCTCTGCGCCGGATCGTCGGCGGTCAGCTCCGCGATCGGGATGCGCCAGTGCACCGCGGCCCGGAACAGCTGCTGCTTGCTGCCGAAATACTGCAGGATCGACGACTTGTCGACCTCGGCCGCCGCGGCGATCCCACGGATCGTGGTGCGCTCGTAGCCGAGCTCGGCGAACAGGGCGCGAGCGGCCTCCAGGATGCGCCGCCGGGTTCGCTCGCCCTTGCGTTCACCCTGCGGCGCCTCTGCGGCGGCCTCGGTCATCGTGCAGCACCTTCCGTACGTCGGCGTCCGATCGTACAAGCCGGCACATCCCTACTTGAAAAACTGGACAACCGTTGAGATATTGTCGCGGCCTCACGAAAACTCAACACCTGTCTAGTTTCGGAGTTTCTGATGTCCATCCCCGCACAGTCGGCTCCGCCGCGCACCTCCACCCATCCGGCCCTCGCGCTGATCGTCATCGCGGCCGCGCAGCTGATGGTCGTGCTGGATAGCACGATCACGAACATCGCGCTGCCGAGCATCCAGAGGGACCTCGAGGTGTCCGCCTCCGGCCTGTCCTGGATCGTCAACTCCTACGTCCTGGCCTTCGGCGGGCTGCTGCTGCTCGGCGGGCGCACCGGCGACCTCTACGGCAAACGGCGGGTGTTCCGGATCGGCCTGACCGTGTTCGCCGGCGCGTCCCTGCTGGGCGGCCTGGCCCCGAGCGTGGAGTTACTGATCGCCGCCCGGGTCCTGCAGGGCCTCGGCGCGGCCGTCATCGCGCCGACCGCGTTGTCACTGATCGCGACCTCGTTCGCCGAGGGCGCCGCCCGTAACCGGGCGATGGGTGTCTACGCCGCGATGTCCGGGCTCGGCGCCACCGTTGGCCTGCTGCTCGGCGGCGTGCTCACCGACTACCTGAGCTGGCGCTGGGTGATGTTCGTTAACGTCCCGATCGGCGTGCTCGTACTGCTCGGTGCCCGCGTGCTGGCCAGCGGCGAGAAGCTGCACGGCGAACTGGACGTGCGCGGCGCGGCCACCGCCACCGGCGGCCTGACCGCCCTGGTCTACGCCATCACCCAGGGCGGCGACCGCGGCTGGACCGACCCCGCCACCCTCGGCATGTTCACCGTCGCGGCAATCCTGCTGACCACCTTCCTGCGCTCGCAGAGCAGGAACCGGCACCCGCTGGTGCCGTTGCGGCTGCTGCGTAACCGCAACCGGGCCGGGTCCTACGTCACCATGCTGCTCATCGGCGCGGCCATGTTCGCCACCTTCTACCTCCTGTCGCTTTTCATGCAGCAGGTCAAGGGCTACAGCCCGGTTCGTGCCGGGTTCGCCTATCTGCCGTTCAGCCTCGGCATGGGGATGGCCGCCGGGATCGGCTCACGCCTGGCCGGCCGATTCGCGCCACGCGCGCTCGCCGGCCCCGGCCTGGTCGTCGCGGCTGGCGGGATGCTCTGGTTCAGCCTGCTCGAACCGTCCTCGTCGTACTTCACCCACCTGATGCCGGCCATGTTCATCACCGCCCTCGGCCTGGGCGCCAGCTTCCTGCCGATGACGCTCGGCGCGATCTCCGGCGTCGACCGCAACGACACCGGCATCGCCTCGGCCATCCTCAACACCGCCCAGCAGATCGGCGGCGCCGTCGGCCTAGCCGTCCTGACCACCGTCTCCACCAGGGCCGCCGATGACAAACTGCCGCACGCCGACGTCGCGTTCTTCCGCGCCCTGGCCACCGGCGACCAGCCTCTGATCCAGCGGGCGGCCGAGGCGCTGTCCCACGGCTACACCGTCGCGTTCGCCTCCGCCGTCGGCTTCCTGCTGGCCGCGCTGGTCATCACCGTCACCACGCTCAACGCAAGCCCCCAGCAGCGCACCGAGGACGCGGTGCCCGCACACATCGGCTGACACGCCCCTGCGGTGTCGCTCCTTCGGCGACACGTACGGGCTGATAAGGCGCGGCGATCGTGCGCGGTCTCCCCGATCGACCGATGCGGCTGCGGGAGCCAGCGCTGGTGCCCAGCAAGGCCCTGGGCTGGCAGCTAATGGTCGGCGGTCTGGTACGAGCCCGGTTTGCGGGAGCAGGTTGGGAGCAATGGGCTGCTGGAGTCCGTCACGGTTCCGTCATCTGAGACGCCGATCCCACGGGCAGCGCCCTGACCAGGCCCTTCAGTTTGGGGACCTCTTCGGCGCACCCGAAGAGGTCGGCCAGTTTGCTCCTGGTCGTCAGTCGAGCGGCGTCCGCTCATGCCGAAGAGCGGTCATCGACTGGAAGTCCAGCGCATGCCCGGATACCTAAATGCTGTAGCGGCCGCCGGTGCTGCCTCGGTTGATGTGAGGGCCCGGCGTGGCCAGCCGTCGGCCTGCGGAACGGAGCCCGCATGAGATCCACATTTGCGATAGGTACCTTGCTGTGCAAAGGTAGCAGCATGCAGTCCGATCCAAAGCTCGTCGCGTTGCGGCGCGGCCTGCTTGAACCACTCGTACTAGCTGCCGTCGAGTCCGAGCAGCGGTACGCGGCGGAGATCCTCGCCGCGCTACAGGAGGCAGGCTTCCCCGCCCAGGAGGGGACCCTGTATCCGCTGCTGAGCAAACTCCGGCGAGACGGGCTTGTGCACCACGAGTGGCGTGAGTCGCCGTCAGGGCCGCCCCGGAAGTACTTCTCCCTCACGGATACCGGCAGCGGCCAGCTCGCCGCGTTCCGCGAGTACTGGAACGAACTGACCCGCATGATCAACACGATTGGACGATGACCCATGGACGAGCGGATATCCATCCGCCTCACCGGGCATGTCGCGGCCTTTCCAGCCACCCGCGAAGCACGCGACGCCCTGCGGCAGTACCTCGATGATGCGCGACGCGCGCTGCGATCCGACCCGGACGCTGACGAGATCGTCCGAGACCTCGAGTCCGCGATTGGCGACCGTTTGAGCACTCTCACGGGCTCGGGCGACGACTCGCTGACCGGTGCCCAGATGGCAGAGATCCTGGCTGAGCTCGGGCCGGTGAGCCCAGCACGCCCCTCGCCGCCTTCCGCCGAGGGGAGGCCGCGTGGCCGGTTCTGGTGCCGGATCAACGAGGGCAAATGGTTCGGCGGCGTCTGCCTCGGCATCGCGGCATACGGCGGGTTCCGCGTCGACTGGGTACGAACCGTCGTGCTGCTGCTGACCATGCTCACCGGTGGACTAATTGCCGTGGTGTACCTGGTCCTGCTGCTCGTGCTCCCCGTCGTCCCGACGGTCACCGACTATGAGCGCCAACGGGACGCACCGCGATAGACCTGAACCGAAGCGCATGGCGAAGCGGGACTCCAAGCTCCGCTGTTGTCGATCAGCAAGCCACCTTGCCACACCCCACCAGGCCTGCCAGCGGAGCTCACCACTACCGAACATGCACTCTTCTGCCGCCGGGCGGGCGCGCTGGTTAGGCATTCTGCTCGTCAAACGGCTCGTCACTCCACCGCCACCACGCCTTGTTGCCATCGATGTGGAGAAGGAACTCAGGAACCTCCTGGCCATCCGGGTACTGAAGCGTCACGGCGTTTCGGACGGCCTCGTACGCGTGCTCCCAGGACTCGACATCTTCGTCGATGCCATCGAGCAGCCGCAGTTCCGCGGCGAAGAGCGGCTGGATCTCCGCGAGCCCTTCCCTCGGGTCGACACGGGCGTTCAGCCACGGGAAGTCGCCACCAGTCACCACGAGATCAGCAAGTACCACGCCGTCGTCGCGCCGGTGCAACCTCCAAGTGCCGCCGTGATGATCGCTCACGATGACGACATTAGCGACCGCCGAAGCTTCTCTGCTGAACTACCCGGCTTCGCCACTGGTCGCACCTCGGCCAGCAGATGCACGCTTCTGCCGCGTACAAGGCGCGGTTACGCGGCCTGTTGCGCCAGGGATCACGGAGTGCCAGCTGAGGGATGGCCGGTCGATGACTTCGACGTACATGATCAGGTTGTCGACCACATCAAGGGCGAGTCGGCCCGGCCGGCCCGGGCTGAGCCCGACGTTTCGATGGCCGGGGCCGTAGGTACCGTCCGGTGGAGGCTGCGTGTAGAAGCTCTGGCAGAAGGCATCGGGCAGTCATTGCTGGGGGATCCGGAGGTCGGCGGCCTGCTCCGCCAGGTCGTCCTCGTCTGCTTCGCGCAGCGCGCTGGCAAGTTCCGCTGCGAGTCGCGGCCATCGGTCGCTGACCAGTGCTGATTCTTCGTGCGTCATCGCTGGCGACGATAGTCGGCGAAACCCTTTTCGTCGCTCTCGTTCTCGCCGCGCGTGTGCGGGTGCTCGGCGTTGTTCACGCTCAGCCGGCCGCCGGCTCGGCGTCCGCTGCGCGGAGGCGCAGCTCGGCTACGAACTCGGAGAAGGTTTCGGTGACCGTTCGCCAGGTGGAAGGCGCAGAGTTGGTCCAAACGTCGCTGGCAATGACCCGTGGATCAGCCGAACTCGTTCGGTAGTCGAGCGCAATCGCGGTGTCGTCACCGGCGTACTGCGCCACGGCGATGAAGAAGGCGCGGTCGACGTCAAGCCACGGGAGTTCGACCGGACCGGTTGCCGTCGGTTCTCGCGCGAATCTGAACAGCTCCGCCGTTTCGTCATCCTGGATCAGGCGGTCGAGCGACTGTGACTCCCGCTCCATCTGCTCGGTGCTGCGGAGAAAGTCCAGCGGATCGTGGAACCAGGGCATGACCCGAGCGACAGCAGGCTGGCCCGGATGGTTCCACCTGCCCTCGCGCAGGAGAACGAGTAGGAGGTCAGGAACAACAAGACCGCGGACCCGAATCGTCGCCGGATAATCGTCCTGCACGCTCGTCCCTTCGTGGTCGGCGCGGGCTCCTCGTCGTCTCGTCGATTATCCGCTCATGCCGCGAAGCGCTCGCCACCGAAAGGTGGTGTCGGCCGGTGTGCGCGGTCCGAACGAGCCGACGAACGGGTGTCGGGGGCGCTCGTGAGAGGTGACATCTGTCGCCGGTAGGTCAGGCGAGCAGGGCCACTGTTGCGCGCCGTCGCGTCCGTGTTGCGGATCGACGCCAATGAAGCGGCTTGCGCTGACGCGGGTGAACGTGTGGCGGGCGTCCCAGTCCACTGTCGCTCGCTGGCGGATCTGTTCGCCGCACCGCCACGCTCGGTGGCGAAAATCGGCGATTGTCGAGTGTCCGTGCACTTGGCCGAACGGCGGGGGTTCCGCGGCGTGTAACCAGGACGCTCAGCTCTTCCAGGCCGCAGCTCTTCGTGTCCGCACGCTGCAGGCCGGCGGCGTGAACCGCGGCGGGGGTGAAGCGGGCCTTCGCAGAGCGGTCCTGTTGGCCGCCGTCTCCTGCTCCCGGCCCGGGGGCGCCGCGCCGGATGTCTCGTGCCGCATCCCGTTCGAGGCCGTACGCAGGCCGCCGGAACAGCGGCCCGGGCCAGGTCGGGGCTCAGTCGAGCAGATAGCCGGCAGGGACCGCGTCGGTGAGCCAGACGCCGTTGGCGCTGCGGTGGAACACGTGCCCGTCGGCGGCCATCGCCGCCGCGTCGATGGTGAGGATCACGACCCGACCGGCCCGTCGGGCGCCGACCCGGTGTGCGGTCTCGGTGTCAGCGGAGAGATGGACGTGGTGCCGTCCGCCGCGGTGCAGGCCGGTGGCCCGGATCGACTCCAGCGCACTGGCGCTGGTGCCGTGATAGAGCCGCTCCGGTGGGGTCACCGGCGGCAGCCCGAGGTCCACCGGGACCGAGTGGCCCTGGTTGGCCCGGATCCGCAGCACCCCGTCGATGCCGGGCTCGACGGCGAACCGCTGCTTGTCGTTGCCGGCGACGACCGCGTCCAACTCGGCCCGCTCGATCCGTAGGGCGGCGAGCAGAGCGTCGACGGGAGTCCAACCGGCCGGGTCGAGCACCAGGCCGGCCCTGTCGGGGTCGTGCCGGAGTGCCTTCGACATCCGTTTGCTCAACTTCACCAGGTGCTCGCGTTCCACGGTGGCATTGTGGTCGATCCTCATCGCTCGAATCGAGAGGTTTCCGACGACGCCGAACCCGACTTTCTCCGGTGGGCCTGCGCCACTGCTCCCAGGACGGCTGCCGCCGGCCGGTCGCACCGTTGATCGGCGGGCTCGGCCTGCCCTTCGTCACCGTGGACCTCGCTCTGCGCGCGGACGCCGCATAGCGGGTCATCGATCTTGGCGACGGGCAGGTCAGCGATCGTCCAACCTTCGTCGAACCTCAAATGATGATCGAGGTCGTGCTTGCCCAGACCCGCTGATCGGCGTTACTGGGTACCACGATTCCGCTCTCACCGCCGACCGAGCGCCCGCGCAGGCCGAATGAGAGCCACACGACCAGCGTGGGCAGCCGATGAGAGAGCGACAGCCCGGGCGCCTGGACCGAAGCCTGGCCGGGCCGCGGTCGCAGGTCAATGAAACAAGTAGCCGATGAGCGCGCATCTGATCGTGTCGAATTGCGCTCAGCCTCCGCGTCGGAACGTGCGAGTGATCACGTGCTGGTGATCTGCTGCCTCACTTGGGTGAGTGGGCGTTGTGCGACGGAGGTGCAGGGCGAAGGCGGTGATCCAGGTCCAGCCGAGTCCGATGGTGAGGCGCTGGTACAGGCCGCGGTATTCGGAGACGGCCAGACCTTGGATGAGTAGAAGCATGGTCACGCCGGCTATTGCGCTGGTCATCGCCCAGATCCAGGACCGACGCCGTGCAGAGTGAAGCGCCCAGGTGAAGGTCAGGAGCGGCAGGGATAGGAACACAACGCTGCCGGCGGCGTTGTGAGCTGTGCCGTGCCAGGTGTGCCGGGCCTGCCCGGCGACGTCGGTGATGAACAGCCCGGAGGCGATGAGGGCAACACCGAACAGCCCAGTGAGAGTCGCCGCGATCCAGGCGGCCGAGCGGGGGCGCAGGGCGCGGCGTATACCGAGGGCGAATGCCACGAACAGTGAGCCGCATACGAGGAAGTTGGTGATCTGGATCCATCCGGTCGACCCGAGTGCCAATTCGCTGGCGGCTTGGCGAATCGGGCGGTATTCGGGCTGTAGCGCGCCGCCAACGAGGATCACGATGACGAACAGAGGCCCGGCGGCGGCGCCGCACGCGAGGAGCCGCCGGGTGGTGACGTTTTCCTTCATGGCTCCATTGGGCGTGCGGGACCGGATTCGTGGTAGCGGCCGCCGTCGGTCGATGTGGCGACGATGGTGGCGGTTCGGAACCTACTTTCGTCGGTATGGGCAGGACGGGGTGCTTGGTCCCGGCCTACCGTTGTCGCCGTGGTGGGAGCCATCTGGAGTTGGACGCAGCCTGTCGTGGAGCGGCATGATTCGCCGAGGCGGCGGGTAGTCGACGCTGTAGTGGCGGCCGCCGCGTTGCTCGCCGGTCTGGTGTTGTTGGCCGGGCCGGCCGGCGACCTGCGGGGCGGCTACGGCCTCGCACCGGTGGTCTTCGCGGGGACGGCCGGCGCGCTGTGGTGGCGCCGGAGCGCACCGGTAACGGTGGCCTGGCTTGCTTTCGCTGGCAGCGCCGTCCTGGCCGCCGTCGAGACCCTCGACCCGGGCGACTCGATCCGGCCGGGCGAGAACACGATCATGTTCCTCACTCCAGCCGCCCCGTTCGCGGCCTACGCGGTCGCGGTCTACGCCGCTCGTCGCGTGTCGGGCTGGGCGGCGGTGGTCGCCCTCGCGGTTGCGGCCACGGCACCGTTGCCGCCGCCCTGGGCGCGGCTACGCTCCGGTCTGGTGCTGCTCGGTGTGCCGGTCCTTCTCGGCCTCTACCTGGCAGCGCGTCGCCGCATGGTCAACATGCTGCGCGAGCGGGCCCGGTGGGCCGAGGCTGATCGGTACGCCGCAGCCGAGCGGGCCGCCGCAGGTGAACGTGACCGGCTCACCGCCGAGATGCACGATGTGGTGACGCATCAGGTCACCCTCATCGTGCTGGAGGCCGGGGCGCTCGGGCTGACCGCAGCCGACGAGGCGACTCGGGTGGCCGCCGAGCGGATCCGAGAGGCCGGTTGCGCGGCACTCGACGACCTTCGCGACCTGGTCCGGGTCCTTCCTGAGCAGCCGCCAGCCCGGGAGCCGGCGCCGATACTGCTGCCCGATTGGCGACCACTGGTAGGCCCGGCGGCTCTGGAGGTGACGGGTACCCCGGTGCCGGTGTCCCCAGCGGTCGGGCAGGCGGTGGTCCGGGTCGTCCAGGAAGCGCTGACCAACGTGAGGAAACACGCGCCGGGTGCCCATGTAGAGGTGGTGGTGCAGTACGAGGACGTCGGCGTGCGAGTCCTTGTCCGCAACGGCGTCGTTCGGTCGGCGGCGGACGCGCGGCTGGCCGCTTCCGGGTCGGGAACCGGGCTGCACGGGTTGCGGCGTCGGGTCGAGTTGCTCGGCGGCACGTTCATGGCCGGGCCCGAGCCTGGCGGCGGTTTCACGCTGCGGGCGTGGCTGCCGGGCGTACAACACGACGGGTCGTCATGATCCGGGTGGTGGTGGCCGATGACGATCCGCTGGTCGGCGCTCACCTGCGGACAATCCTGGCGAGCGCCGGCGACATCGAGGTGGTCGACACCGTGGCAGACGGGGCCGCGGCGGTCGAGGCCGTCATCCGGCACCGTCCGGACCTGGTCCTGATGGACCTGCGCATGCCGGGCGTCAACGGACTGGTCGCCACCGAACAGATCGCCGCGCTGAACCCGGCCCCGGTCGTGGTGGTGCTGACTACGTTCACGGCCGATCGGTATGTGGCTGCCGCGCTGCGCGCCGGAGCCAGCGGGTACGTGCTCAAAACCACGCCGCCGCGCGAGTTCGCCGACCTCATCCGCACCGCAGCCGCCGGCCACACGATCCTGCCGCCCGGTGCGGCCCGGGTCCTGCTGCCCGTCGCCCCGTCGGTGACCCTGCCGAACGGCCTGTCCGAACGGGACCGGGAGATCTTGACCGGCCTGGGCCAAGGCCTGACCAACGCCCAATTGGCGGCCCGACTGCACCTCACCGAAGCCACCATCAAGGGCTACGTCTCGCGGGTCCTCACCCGACTCGGCTGCACCAACCGGACCGAGGCGGCCCTCCTCGCCCAGCGCGCCGGACTCGTCAAGTACGGATAGTCCGAGCCCAGCGGCACGTGGGATACGCTGGTTGACCGCATGATCGAGTGCACGTTCATGCCGCGAGCCGCGTTGCCATGAACGAGGTCGTCAGGTCTGTACCGCGGCGCGCCACAGACGAGACGCCCGGTAGCGAAGCTGCTGGGAGAGTGCCCGAGATTCCTTCAGAAGCCGCCACCGGCCCGGATCTTGCTCAGCTTCGGTCTGCTCGTCCGGCCGCAGGCGGTGTGTTGCCACATCCAGCCGGTCACGGAGTTCGTGTACGCCTCGAGCGCCTTCATCGTGTCAGCCAGGTCGATGTCGAGCGAACTGCAGCTCAGCCGGCGTAGCCCGATTCTCGAGCCCCACAGACCCGTCCGGCGTGCAGCTCGCGACAGGTTTCGATGGGCTTCGGTAACAAGCTGAGCTACATCGGCATGAAGAACATGTAGCTCACCCGGCTGCCGGTCTAGCCGGCGAGGATTCGGGCGACGGCGGTGCTCAGCACGCGTACGCCGCGAGTCGAGCCCGCCTCCAGCCCGGTCAGGTCGCGCACCCGGCTCAGCCGGTAGTCGAGCGTGCGCGGGTGGATGCACAGCGCGGCCGCGGTGTCGAGCCGGTTCATGTCGTGTTGGTAGTAGGCGTCCAGCGTGGCGACCAGGTCGGGGCCGGCGTCGAGTTGCGCCGCCACCACCTGGAGCCACTGCCCGACCTCCGCCAGCCGGGCGGCGCCCAGCTCGGCGAAGACGTCGGTGACCGTGTACGCGTGGCGCGGCACGGCCCGCACCGGTGCGACCTCGCTGACCTGCCGGGCCAGCGCCACGGCGTCGCCGAACGCGCGCACCCGCCCAGGCGCGGTGCCGGCCGCGCACGGCCGGCCGGTCATCGAGGCCACGTCGCGGGCCAGCGCGAGCCCGCGCTCGACCGCCGGCTGCCGGCCGCCCGGCGAGCTGGGGATCAGCGCGACCACCTCGTGCGGCTCCGGCCAGCTCAGCGGCATCCAGTGCGTCTTGAGCAGCGCGCCGGCGAACTCGTCCCGCGCCGCCTGGTCCGGCCCGGGCGACCCGCCGGCCACCCGGACCACCGTCGCGACGACGTGGTCGGGGACCGGCATGTGCAGGCCGCGCGCCAGGTCGGTCGCGCTGTCGTCGCCGGCCAGCAGCATCACCGTCAGCAGCCGCACCTGGGCGACGGTCGCCAGCGTGCGCCGCTGCCCCTCGATCCAGCCCCGGGTGTACGCGCCCTGGGCGGCCAGTCCCGCGGGGGCCAGCCAGGCGAGCGTGTGCATCGTCGCGGCGATGTCGTTCGGGCCGGCCGCCTCGTACACCTCGCGCAGCGTCAGCCGGGTGTGCACGAGCAGCACCTGCCGCTGCGCGGTCAGGGTGAGTCCCTTCTCGCCGCGCTGGCGGCCCATCGCGGCCATCAGGTCCAGATCCTGCACGTGGAACGGCGCGCTGTCCGCCGCGAGGTCGACCGTGCGCTGACGGAGGAAGACCGCGAAATCGAGCATCTCCGACCGCACCCGCGGCACGGCCGCGAGGTTGCGGTATTCCAGCAGCTCCTCCTGGTAGGCGTCCACCGCCCGGCGGGCGTTGTCGGCCACTCGCTGCCGCCAGAGGCTGAACAGACCGCCCATACCGGTCGACGGTAATCGATGCGTTCCGGCCAGGCCGCCCGGTTGACGCGGACCGGACAGCCTTGCGGACATTCACAAGAACCGGGGTACGCCCGCGACCAGGTTCTCGCCCTGTCACGAAGACCCGGCCACCGGCACCCTGGAACGCTTCGCCATGGACGTCGGACGACGGCCCGGCCGGGTCGGGCGCGACCAGGTACGCGCCCCGGCATCCGCAGATCGCACAGCACTCGAAAGGTGGTTCTGGTTATGACATGGCGTAGTCGACCCTCCGCCGGAACACGATCCGGCATTCTCCGCGCATCCAGTCTGCTGTTGGCCGCGACGGCGATGCTCGCCGCGTTCATGGCCGCACCGTCCGCGGCGGTCGCGGCACCCGCGTCGAGCGGCGACGTGGCTGTCGCCGCCATCGGAGCCGAGCGGGCATCGGCGAGCTCCGCCGGCACGTTGAGCGTCACGACGTCGACGGCGGCCGCCACCTCACCGGCGAAGGGCGGCGGTTTCTCGGTGATGTCGGGCTCCTGCCCGTACGCCGGGCAGTACATCGACCCGTGGCTGATCGTGTTCCAGGGCTGCACCCTCACCGGCCAGCCGACGACTGCGGTCAGCGCCCGGTGCTCCAACGGGGCCACCCTGGGCCCCGTGCACGTGCCGCCCGGCGTCTACGACATCTATGTCGACTGCTACCCGGCGTTCTTCAGCTCGCTCACGTTCATCTGATCGGCCCACCCGGCACGGATCCCGTCGCGGGATCCGTTCCGGCGGTGCCGGTCTCAGGGCAGCGCGTCCAGGTGCGGCCAGGTCAACCACACCGAGGTGATCGGCAGGCTCTCAGCCGTCGACTCCCCACCCTCTATCACGCTGCGGGTCAAATCGGCACGTCGGTGTGGATCGCCGGCTGCGCCTGCTGGCCACGTCGGGGCAGCCGGTCGACCGCCGCGATGTGCTGCAGGTACGCCAGCCCGGCCCGCTTCGCGGCGACGACGACATCGACCGGCACAGTGACGTAGCCGTGCGCCAGCAACACCGCCACGCAGCCACCCAGCAGCAGATGAGCGCGGCAGCGGAGGAAAAAGTCGACCGGAGAGGCGTCGGCAACCGGCCAGCCAGTGACGATCAGCGTCGCCGACTCGCGGCCCCAACCGACGGGAGAGCGGGCCGCCTGCAGATGACTACGGCGATGTGCCGCGATGATCGCGCGCGCCGACTGCGGTCCCTCGGCCAGATCGATGATGGGGTCAGACGGGTGAATGAGGTTATGGACCAACCGCACACCTATCGCGTTGGACATGGCCTCGCCCTCCTGCGGGCGGGGACCGGCCAGACAGTGATCGGCACCGGCGGGTCGCCGGGCACCAGGTCCCCACGGGAACCGGCGCACGGCGATGGTTTCTGTCGGTCATAGGCACGGTGGCCCCCGGACCAGCGGGCGTACTGACGATCCCCAGTGCGCCACTGACAGGTCGATCGAACCCATCCCTGACCTGACAGCTTCGGTCAATCGGGCCGATCTGACAGCCACATCTACAGGTCGGGCGTGGTGAGCACAGTGGCGAACCAGACACGACCGGTCACGACTTATCCGGGTCTGACAAACGCTCGTGCTGTCAGGACCGTGTCGCTGTAGTAGCGAAATTCCGCTATAACGAGCAAGCTGTTCCGCTGGCCGACATCGCCCCCTCGGAGTGCCCATGACGACGCAGTTGCGTGACCGTCTCGACCACATACTCCATGCTGGCCAGGTCGGCGGTCTGCACGCCGTCGCGGCGGTTCGCGGTGGTCAAACCGTGCTGGAGGACTACCGGACCGGCGAAGATTTCGCCTGGGGCGACTCGCTGGGCGTCGTCGAGTTCGGGCCCGGGGTCCTGCACGACATCCGGTCCGTCACCAAGAGCGTGACCGTCCTGTTGTACGGCATCGCGCTCGGCGCAGGACTGGTCCCGGCGCCAGCTGAGCCGCTCCTGCCGCGGTTCCCGCAGTACCCCGACCTGGCGGCCGACCCCCGGCGTGCCCGGCTCACCGTCGAACACGCCCTGACGATGTCGTTGGGGGTGGAGTGGCGCGAAGATCTTCCGTACAACAGCCCGGCCAACGCCGAGATCGCGATGGAGCTGGCGCCGGATCGATACCGGTACATCCTGGAGCGGCCGATCCTCGAGCCGCCCGGCACCCGTTGGACCTACTGCGGCGGTGCCACGGCTCTGCTCGGCCGACTGATCGCCGAGGGCACCGGGCAGTCGCTGCCGCAGTACGGGAAGGCCGTCCTGTTCGCACCGCTGGGCATCAACAGCTTCGAGTGAGCCATTTTCATCCTGCGTAGCGGTTGGCTTCGATGTGGTGCAGGACGAGGATGGCCTGCACGATCGCGGTGGCGCGGCGCGGGCAGCAGCGCAGCTTGGTCAGGATCTTCCAGGTCTTGAGCGTGGCGATGGCTCGTTCACCACGGGCACGGATTCTCGCGTTGGCGCGGTTGACCGTCTTCTGTCGGCGTGACAGCTTCGGCCGGAAGCGGCGCCGTTTGAACGGCGTGCGCACGCTGCCCCGGGCGCCTTGGTAGCCCTTGTCGGCGAAGGTCATCACGTCCGTGGTGGTCAGCGCGTCGATGATGCCGTGGACGCGGGCGGCGGTGAGGTCGTGCGTCGAGCCTGGCAGTGCCGGTGAGGCCCATACGAGCCGGCCGGCGGCGTCGGCTACGACCTGCACGTTCACGCCATGCTTCTTGTGCTTGCCGGAGTAGTACGGCTTCTGGTCTGCCACGCGGTCGATCGGGATCAGCGTGCCGTCCAGGATCGCGTAGGCCAGTTGCCGGATGCGCCGCATCGCCGTGGCCAGGTTCTCGGCGGCCGCGGCGAGCAGCACGATCGCTTCCTGCACGTAGCGCCAGGCGGTGGCGACACCGATCTCGAACCCGGCGGCGAGCCGGGTGTAGGTGTCGCCGTTGCGCAGGTGGGCCAGGGCGAGCAGTGCCTGTCGGCCCGGCGCGAGACGACGCCACCGGGATCGACGCTGGTTACGGTGCGCTCGGATGCGGTCGGCGAGGTGGTTCAGGGTTCGGCTGGACAGCGGGATCGTGGAGGGGTAAGACAGCACAGGCGAGGCTCCCGGTCGGGGCATCGGATCTTGGTCGACTGCTGTCTTACCTGGAGCCTCGCCCTCATCGATCTCCGGGCTCGCCGCACCCACCCTGAGCTGCAAGGTCAGCTTGGAAAAGGCTCAGTGGATGACCGGCGCGGACGGAGTGGCCTCCGCCGCGTCCGGGCTGCGACTCGCGCCCCGCGACCTGGCCAGGATCGGTGAGCTGGTGCTGGCCGAGGGCGCCTGGGACGGTCAGCGGATCGTCCCCGCCGACTGGATCCGCACGATGCTCCAGCCACGCCTGCAGACCAGCTGGGGCGCGCAGTACGGCTACCAGTGGTACGTCGAATCCATCGAGGGCCATCGGCTGCTGGCCGGCATGGGCAACGGCGGCCAGCGCCTGTTCGTCCTGCCCGACCTGGACCTCACCGTGGCGGTCACCGCCGGCAACTACGACGACCCCGACCAGTGGCGGACCCCGCTCGCGGTGCTGGAACGGGTCATCCTTCCCGCGATGGCTTGAGGCACCGCGCCCGCCGGTCAGCCCATCGGCAGGGCGCACATCTGGGCCGGACGTCAGCTCACGCGTCCGGTTGGGACAGCTTCTGCGTGCGCCGGAAAGGCACCCGCGTCACGGCACCCGATCGACATCCGGTCATTCGCATGAGCGCGCACCACGTCGGGTCGTGGATGCGCGTCCGGTGGGAGGACCCCCGCCTCAGAGATCCGCTGACGTGGGAGCGCCTACAGATCTTCTTGGCTGCTCTCGATCAGGGCAGCGCGACACCGCTTCGCCCAACGCGGCGGGCCAAATGTTCTATCAGCGTATCGAAGGAATCATCCTTGGGGCTGGCGAGGCGGTCACACCAGGGTAGAGACGGTTGAGATGCCCTCAGGCCCTCCGCTGCCCGCCGAATCGCCGCGAGCAACGCGTCCGTACCGCCGTACGGACGCGGCGCGATGCCAAGCTGCTGAAGGTAACGCGTCGGATAACGCTTGCCGTCGAATAAGGCCGAACCAGGAGCGCTGGTCAGTGCCTCCACCTCGACCAGCAGATCGAGGTAGTCCCGCCGCTCCGCACCCTGCTCGCAGACCAGCTTTGCGTTCAGGGCCAGTTGATTCAGCGCGATCGGCACGTTTCGAGAGTCTATTCCGCTGGCCGGGCGATCCGAAATGGAGACCTGCGCCGCCCAGTACGACGGCCACTGGTTCCCGGATGTCCCGAGTGCGGTGGATAGCTCGGTCCAGGCACCGCGCACATGGTTGGCGTAGTCGCCCCACACGCTGCGGTCGTCCAGCCGAGTCGCTTGGCCCTCCCAAACCTCTGTTATCGCCGCCTGGGGTCGGCCTAGCTCACGAAGCGCTTGGGACAGCGCGATGAAGTTGCTTAGCTCCCGGGGTTCCACGGTGCAGGCAATACGGCATAGGTGGAGCGCGAGCGGGGCGACTAGCTCGCGTGGGAGGCCGCTGTTCATCAAGCGCCGCCCCAGGTCGATCAGCTGGCCGAATCCGGGTCGGAAACCGCTTTGTTCACCGGCTTCCCGTACGTCGCCGATGAACTTTTCGAGACTCGACTCGACCCGCAAATCTGACTCGTCGCTGAGGGCCAACTCCAGCAGCGCCCTCGAGATGCTGGGATGCCGGGCGAAAAATGCTCGCGAGGAGGCTCCTAGAGAGAATTCCCGCTTCATCGGAACCTCGACCGACGGCCGCAACTCCGATTCTGGGATGTCGAGAAGACGCGCAGCGATATCGCGCGGCACGCCCTCGATGCCGCTGACGTCCACGGTGGCGAGAACGACCAGGAATTCCGCCAGGGAAATACCCGGGTCGCCCGGACGAACCGTTGCCAACCTGGACAGCAGCGATAGCAGACGCGGCCGTAGGCGCTCCGAGTCGAAACGCATGGACAGCAGGGCGCCCATAAATGCCTGCCGCCCCTCGGAGGCACGGCTTGCATCGAGCATGCCCTCCGCGATCTTTCCAATGTTGTTACTGGCGAGCCTCGCCGGTCGGCTCGATGAGCAATTGATCCAATTCTCCGCGACGACGCGGGCGTCGGCTGGCGCAACTCCCCCCAACTGGATGGGTGGCAGAACCCGGAAGGACGGTGCCCACCGGTCAGCCGTGCTGAATTTCCAGCCGAGCCGATCGCGCTCCCCGTTCCAGTCCACATCGCGACTAGCCAACAGGAAGTGAATGAAAACATCCTCTTCATGCAGCTTGGTATGAGCAAATCTGTCGATATCCATGAGGAGCGCTTCGGCGTCATCTGAGGCGATGAGAATTGTCCGTTGCGATGCGCGCATGGAGGCCAGGGCATCCGTACCGAGTCGGCCGTCCGCCGTGCTCCGCCAGTAGATCGCGTCGAAGCGATTTTCTTGGACCAGCAGCGCAACGGCCTGCAAAAGGACCGTGGACTTGCCGTCGCCGGTAGCTCCAGCTATGCGGAGCAGGATGCTCCGGTCTTCGAGATCGTCGTTTTGGAACGCGTGGGCGACCTTTGTCACCGCAGGACGAGGACGGAGCTTGGGGTGGCAGACGTCCTTCCAGTCCGGCGCTAGGCCGTCGAAGTAATCCGCAAGGTCCGCCCGTGGCTTGCGGTTGGCTAGAAACTGCGGTGTGATGCGTACCCATCCCAGTAGCGGAGCGGGCGATCCCGGCGGTCGCGGCCTGAGGGCATCAGCGACGTGCTCGATGAGTCTGCCGGCTTCTTCTGCATCAAGGCCTACGCGAATGTCCCCGACCGCCTGATAGTTGGTCGATCCCATTCCGCCGCGCAGGTCCTGATTCGCCTCCACGGCGTTACTTCTTCTCTTGCTTGCTGACCTGTCCGACCGAGATGTTTCCGCCAGCCTGATAGTTGGTGGACCGGCGGCCACCCCTCTGCTTCTGCCGGACCTGGGTCCGTGTCTCGCCCGCATCAGACTTGGGTGCGAGGAAGCCAGCGATCAGTGCGAGAACGCCGACAGAGAGGATCACCAGACCAACAATTCCCGGCCAGCGCCAGAAGGAGCGCGACGATTCCTGTAGGCAGTAGATCAAGTAGCCAACGGTCAGCGATCCACCCAGACCCGAAAACGCAGAGCCCAGCGGCGTCAGCCGATCAAGCCTGGTCGCCATGGGGGAAGTGTACATCGACGCGCAGCAGGGTCGAACGGATGACCTCGCCGGGCATTGACAACCCAGGGAGAGGTCGGACCGGTGCGGACGAGCCCGAAGTGATGTCTCTGGTTTCCGCGGATGGTGGCGGCGTGCCAGCCACGCGCCAGTAGCCGAGGAACGGGCAAGCGCCTCTGACGTGAACAGGCGTTATGTGGCGGTGTCAGCGTCGTGTCGACGTACCCGGTAGTGGTCCAGGCCGACCTTGGTCTTGGCGGTCTGGATGCACTCCTCGATCGCCCACCGGTCCCGGTGATACGGATCGGGTCTTCGTACTGGATGTCGGCCAGGCCGAAGCACCGCGGCGAGGACACGCCCACCATCACTTCGTGGTGGTGTCGATGGTGTAAACCACGTCTGACCCGACGTCGTGGCGGGTGATGCCGGGTACGTCGGGGGTGTTGAGCAGTGGTTCATATGGGGTGCCGTAAACCCGGTCGCGCAGCAGGACGACGCTGCGGATGCCGAGCTGGTGCAACCGATCCAGGGCCTGCTGGCTGGGGAAGGTCGTCATGACGTCGCGGATCGCCTGACGGTTGGGTGTGGTGTAGCTGGCCGCACCGTTGACCATGGTGGGAAAACCGTCGGTCGACCACAGTAGGACGTGGAGGTCGATGCCGTCGTTGGACGGCAACACCATGGTCGGAGCGTGCGCGGAGGCTAGCGCCATCGCGGCCGGCTTGGCCGGGGTTTGGGGGTGGGCCAGGTTAGGCAGGCCCTCAGCCAGCACGAGGACCAGCAACGGAACGGTCAGTAGCCGTGCCTCTCCCACCGACCATTTCGGCTCGGCGCCCCTGCGAGCCACGTCGGCCAGGTGGGTAACCAGGCCGGCCGCGAGGATGGCCAGGCAGATGGTGGGCCACAAGATCAACCGGCCTGGGGTACGGGATCCATCGAACCCGGGCACGTAGAGATAGAGCAGGCGGTAGATCGGCCCGTTCGTGCCCAGCGCGAACAACACTCCGACGACCGCCCCAGACAGCAGCAGAAGCCGTTGCACCAGTGACCAGCGGGATAGGAAGAGGCCGGCGAAGGCCAGTAGATACAGTGCGTACCCGCACAGCAGCACTTTCTCAGTGGGTGCGCCACCAAGAGCGATGCGGGCGTCGGTGTGCAGGGTGCCCCAGGGCAGCGAGGACTGTGGAGCCACGAGAAGTCCGCGCAGTGTCGGGGAGAAAAACGCGACGTAGTCCCAGTCCCGCGTGACATGTGGGTTGAGCTCGCGGACTTGTTGGTACGCGTACGCGAAGTATCCGGTCACCGCGGTGAAGACCAGCCCGCCGATCAGATCACCGACGATCAGCCGGGGGCTGAGGCGTGGGCGGTGGATCAGCCACGCTGTCAGTGTGATCAGGCAGAGGGCAGCGAGGACGTATACGAATCCCAGCCCCACGCCGAAGCCTAGGCTGACCTGCCAGGCCGCGACGAGCCAGCCGGCGAACGCCCATCCCGGCCGGACTCGCTCGGCACGGTAGCCGCGGGTGAACGAGAATCCGTGGCCGCGTGCCAGCATCGCCAGGGCCAGAGTGATACCACCGGTGGAGAGAATATTCAAATGGCCGTCGTGGCCGTAGCGCCAGGGCGCATAGGCGAGGGCAGCCCCGGCTACCGCGGCGGCGACCTTGTTCGCGCCAAGTTGGCGCAGGAGCGCGTAGCCGCCGAAGAAGGCGAGCGCGAAAGCCAGCACGAACAGGATGTTGTAGCGCAGCACGGCGCCGACTACACCGCTGCCTATCAGCCCTGCCGGGGCATAGCCGAGCAGGCTGTCGTTCAGGGCCAGGCCGTACTCGTCGGGATAGAAGGCGTTGGTATCCCACAGGCCACGCAGACCGTGGGTGAGAGCGTGGCCACCCCATCCCACCAGCCATGCCTGGGCCGTCGGGTCACCCGCGTCACCGACGATGGTGTGGGCCGGGTCAGCGATCGGCGCAGTCTTGGCGCCGTCAGTCATCACGCGAACCGCGTACGGCGGAATCAGCCAGATCATCGCGACAGCGAGGAGCACTGAACCGAGGCTCGCGATGCTCAGTTCCCGCCGATGGGCCCCACGGTTCAGCCAGTCCCTCGTGCCTGACCTGGCACGCGCGAGTCGGCCATTTGGTGCAGGCTCGCTGAGAGTGGCGGCTGATGTGGGGCCTCCTGCCGGTGGCTCTACCTGCGTCATGACATTGACCCTCACTGTTGGACCGCCGCAGTAAATCATGAGTAGGGCGGCGTATAGAGTCAAGACCGCGATCAATGCCTTCCAGGTGGCCGGCCTTGCGCGGTTATCAAAGGCGTCTTGTCACGCAGGAGTCGCGATCGGGGGCTCCGCCCCGAACCCCGGCCTCCCCTCGGAGATCGGCGGCCGGGGGATCTCCTCGGTCAGGTACCACGAGGGCTACGCGACGACCCTCGGCCGCGCCAAGGCCAAGCCGCTTCGCGGTCGCCTACGGCGAGCCTTGACACGACTGCGGAACCTCGCGCAGGGACGGGCCTGCCTGACGGAGGAGATCCGGCAGACGCGCCGGTTCCTGCCCATGATGGGCCATCCGTGGGCCAGTAACCGGAGCGCGTAGCGGTCACGGGCGGGCACGAGACGGAACCTTGCGGGCCGTCGCCCGCAGGCGTTTCAGGCAGCACGACCGCTCGAGCACGCACTTCCGAACTGAGGTATCCGTACGTTGCTGGGCGTGGCAGAGGACGAGGTGGTCTTGCGGCTCAACCGCGACGAGGCGCTGGTTCTGTTCGAGTGGCTGTATCGCACCGACGAGACCAGCAACGACTTCGCTGACCTGGTCGAGGATCAGGCGGAGCAACGGGCGCTGTGGAATCTCACCTGCCTACTGGAACGGGAACTGGTCGAGCCGTTCTCGCCGCAGTACGCCGAGCGGGTCGAGCAGGCACGAGCCCGGTTGCGGGATGAGGGTGGGTGACCGTGCCGCGTGCCCGTCGGAACGGGTGCCGAGAGTCAACGGCGGTCGCCCCGTGGACGTGGCCGCCAGCGTGGCGACGCAGGTTTCGCCAGGTCACTGCCGAGCGACTTCCGCCCGTGTCCACACTTCCCAGGCCGTGTGGCTGTACAGCCATCCGTACAGCCAAACCGACAGATCGAGCCGGTAACACTGTCGCGTTATCTGTCGTCGGCGGTGACGGGTGGTCGTCCGCGTGCCGATGACCGGAGGAGGCTCAACGGGTCGTGTGGAAGATCCGCGCCGACGCAGATACGGCCGAGGACATCGACTCGCTGGTCCCGGTCGACTCGACCATCGTGCGAGCCGACCAGCACGCCGCCGGCGCTGAGGGGGCCGGTGAATCCGACGAACCACAAGATCACGCCCCCGGTCGAAGTCGGTGTGGACTGACCAGCACGATTCACCCTGCCTGCGACTGCTTCGGTCGCACTGTGGCGTTCGTGCACTCCGGCGGCAACGTCAACGACTGCACCCGCTTCATCCACGTCATCGCTGCCATCCATGTCGACCAGGCCACCGTCACCGGGAGCTGCGCCTGACCGCCGCCTTCCCCGGCGCGACCCGTTCGATCGGCCCGGCGCAGCGACGCCGTACGCGGTTGTTCGGCGTTGTGCCGGGTTGATTGATCGACGCCACCACCAGCGGCGATCAACTTCGCTGTTCCGTAGAAGGGGACGGCGGGACGGCTCTCAACCAACCCCGTCCCGGAGGAGCGGAATTCATGATGCTGCGCAAGGCGCTCGGAGCGCTGCTGGCGTTGCTGACCTTCGGCACGGTGCTGGTCGTCACGGCGGCCCCGTCGCAGGCAGCGGTGGCCTGCTCGGGCACGGTCACCTACAGCTACGCGTACCCGCCGAGCAAGCCCGTAGTCGAGCTGGTCATCTACTACAACAGCAGCAACGGCGGCACGAACAGCGCCTGCATGTACCACCGCGGCGCGGCGTACGGCTCCTCGGCGCGGACCTCCGTGCAGATCGCCCGGTGCGCGGAGACCTCCGACACCGGCTCGTGCACCCCCACCGCGGTCTCCACCAAGGACGACGCCGACTACCTGTACTACGCCGGGCCGCGCGGAGTGACCGGCACGGCGAACAACTGCGTCGACGCCTACGGCGAGACGGACTGGGCCGGCACCACCTACTGGATCCGCTCCGGTCGCCAGGGCTGTTGAGGTCGGTGACGTACGCACTCAGTCACACCACATCCCGTGCGACACAGCGGCGATCGTCGTAGTGATCGCGCCTGCGTGACAGGCCCTGTGCTAAATGCTGGTACATGACGGCGTTCAGTTCGAGGGCCGCAGCCGGCCTGTCTCGTCGCCGTGGGCGTTGAGAAGCACGAGGGCCTTGCCGTCGAAACCGGCTCGTCTGGCCGTCGTGACCCACTGTTCGATCGGCACGCTGTCGGTGCAGAACGCCAATGTGGCTGCTCGTGCGGTGGCGAGCAGGGTGCCGCCGGCAGCGGTGATCCACCGGCCGCTCTGGTCGTTGCAGCCGTTGGATCCGTGCCATTCCCCGTCGGCTGTGAACTCCAGGTAGGCCGCCTTGTGTCCGTTCTTGGGCGCCCAACGGCCTATCGGCTGGCGCTGGTCGGCGGGAACGAGCGTCGCCGGTAATGCGACGGCTGATGCCAGGGCCCGTCGCGCTTCGTCGGTGACCACCGGTGGCTCCAGCACGGAGTCGGCTTTGTCGGGCTCGGGAGTCGGCGTCGCTCCGGGGATCAGCCGGGCGACCGTTTGCCCTCGTCCGTCCAGAAGGACGGGCAACCCCGCCGCGTCGAACTGGTAGGCGGTCACGCTCCGCAGCCACCCGGGTGTCTCTTGACTGGCCTTCTCACAGCCAGGAGTGCTTTCGATGACGGCGGCGGAAGCCGACCAGACGTCAGCGAGGAAAACGCCTTCGTCATTGGCCGACCAGGACCCGCCCAAGGTGCCGCAGCGGCTGCCGATCAGGTGCAGCTCACCGCCAGCAAGGCGCAAGATCGTGCCCGCGCCGGGATCGGCAACGTCGACGAGCGTCCAGGATCCGATCAACATCTCCGGCGCCAGCGGTACGGTGGCCCTCGTGTTGCCCGTCACCGGCGGCTTGGGGTCTGCCGCCTCCCGGTGGCCCTGCCTCGCGCACCCGTTGAGCAGCAGCACGCCCATCACTACCAACGTCGCGAGGCGAACCTGGGGCGCTTTCTGGCTGATCATCCTGGTCTCCCGGCTCCTGCAGGCACCGGCAGGCCGGGGCTGTGGCATTCAGCGAACGACAGGTGCACTTCTTCTGTCAACGGCTGGTAGGAGCGTCGGATGCGCCCGCGATCTCATCGAAGGACGACGTGCCGCACTGGACGCGCCCCAAGTCACCACATGGGGCAGTGCCACGGTTTCCCTTAGGAAGATCCGCACGGAACTCCGGGCCGCTGACCTCGCCGACGACGCGGTCCTCGTCGTCGGGCGAACACCGATACGCGGCGATCAGGTCGACGTGGCCGGCGGCACGTGTGTTCTGGATAGGACCGGGGTCGTGGCGTGCGGGGCGGGAGGCTCAGGACAGAAAATCGTATAGCGCTGCGGTCAGGTCGACGGGGTTCTCCTCGGCGACGTGGTGGCCGGCCTCGATCGAGTGGCCGCGGAGATCGGCGGCCCACGGGCGCCAGACGGCCAACGGATCGCCGTACAGTCTTCAAGGTCGTCATGGGTCGTCCGCGACAAACGGCCGAGCGGTAGGCGTTGCCGCACCTGTGTCCGGGAATGAGGGTGACACGAGACGCTAGCGCCGTGACCGTAACGCGATGGGTCGTGGCGCCATGGTGCAGCCTCGAACCCGACTGGACGGGCGGCGGGGAAAGGGACAGCTATGCAACTGGTCGCGGGCGAGCCGATGGAGTACCTGGGCGGTGACTTGGTCATCGAGGTGGACCATCCGGCGGTGCGGGCGTTAGCTGGTGAACTGCGCGCGGCGCATCCGGACGACGTCGACGTCATGCGGGCCGCCTACGAATGGGTTCGCGACCGGATCCGGCATTCCGTGGACGCCCAGGATCCGCGGATCACTGTCACCGCCGGCGAGGTGCTCAGCGCCGGCGTCGGCCTCTGCTATGCCAAGTCCCACCTGCTGGTGGCCGTGGCCCGGGCCGCCGGCGTTCCGGCCGGGTTGTGCTACCAACAGCTGACCGACGGGGGAGAGCCCTTTCTGCACGGCCTCGTCGCCGTGTACCTTGCAGGCCGCTGGCATCGCCAGGACCCGCGCGGCAACCGCGCCGGCATCGACGCCCAGTTCCGGCTGGGGCGTGAGCAACTGGCCTATCCGATCACCGACGGGGCGGTTGGTCTCGACTTTCCTGAAGTGCACGTGCGACCCTCGCCGAATGTGATCGCAGCCCTGCGCGGTGCTCGAGACGCTCTTGAACTGTGCCGCGCCGGGTTGCCCGCTACGCCCTGAGTCGGGACAGCGGATGTGGCTATTCGCCCTCGCGCTCTCCTCGGCTCTCGCGGCAGGGCCACAGGAATTCTGCGGCCTGTATCCTCATGCGATCCGATCGTCGAAGCAGCGCAACGCTGCCTCGACGGTGCACCTGTTTCGGCCGGAGGTCAGGTGGCCTCCACGCGATCCTCACGCGGCTCCACGCCGTCACCAGCGAGCAAGGTGGCGACCACCTTTCGGGCGGCGGCACCGGCACGTTCGCCAAGAAGCTCTCGTTGCCGGCGGTTGAATGTCAGGATCGCGTCTTCCCACGCCGCCGCACGATCCGCAGCGGTCACCGTGACACCGTACTTCACGGACAGGGAGCAACCTCGCAACACCTTGGCGCTCAGTGCCTCGATACCGAGATCCACCTTCTTGAGCCCGTGCTCCTGCGCGTAGCGCAGCGGCTCGTAGAAGCAGGTGTTGAAGTAGGGCGCCCCGGCGCGGTCGGCTTCCGCCCGCACACCGAACCAGGGTATGACGAGCGTGTCGTTCTGGACGAACCCCGTCGAGGCCGCGGTCAACGCGCCCGTTGTGTCGTGCACGAGGAAGTGGACGCATCGCTCACCGAACCGCGCCTGCAACGCCTCCAGCATCGCCTGGAACTCCGCTGGAGGCGATGGTGGGTAGCCATGGCGTCGGTAGGTCTCCTCGGCCAGCACCGCGATGTCGGCGAGTGGCTCCGGCCCGGTGGACACAGTGCACGTCAGACCGGCCTGGGCGAACATCCTCCGCTCACGCCTTACGTCAGGCCGCCGACTGTGCGGCAGGTGCGCCACATAGCCGTCGAAGTCATCGCCGACGACGTCCAGTCGTGCGGTGACGTTCAGGACGGCCGCCGGAACGTGCGTTGCGAAGCCGGCGCGGGCGAGCGCGTCGATCGTGCCCCGATCGACGTTCATGAGGAAGGCGCCCACGACATCCCGGGCCTCCACGGACTCGCGCAGGAATCCGCTGAGCGACGCACCGACGGCCGCGCGATCGTCCGGTCCCAACCACGAGGCGAGGAGCAGGCCGTCGTTGTGGTAGCCGTATGCCGCGCCGAGCAGGATGACCGTGCCGTCCGCCGGTGATCCCTCTACCGCGGTTGCCTGGTCCTGCAGAAGGGCCGGCAGGCTGAAAGTCTGGCCGGTGTTGCGCAGGGGCCCTCGGTAGAGCGGCAGCGCGGCGGCCAGCCGCCCTTCGTGGTGCCACAGCAGATAGCTGCAGCGAAGCCGGACACGTTCCTCAACGAACCGCAGCCAGGGTTGACAGCTGAAGGCCGATTGCGATTCGGTCAGCTCGTTCCAGTCGTCCTCCGGAATGTCCCGCAGCGACCGAACCTGCGTCATGACAACCAATTGTCTCCCCCACGCCAAACGTCGATTCGACTCCGAAACGGGGCGCTCGGCCCGTCGTCACAGCCACCCATCCTGGATTCTTCTCACCACCTCGGCACGCAGCCGGTCGGACAGGGCGTGCCCCTCGGGCAGTTTCACGAACCCGACGTCGCCGGTGAGCACCTCGTGCCAGCCCTGTACCTCTTCCACCGTCGTCACGGCGTCGTGCTCACCCGCGATCAGCGTGACCGGGCTGGAGAGTGTCAGGTCCTGGTGCTCGTAGCGGCCGAGCAGTTCGAGGTCGTGGCGCAGCAGCGGCACGAGGAGATCGACCAGGTCGACGTGCTCCAGAACTCCCGGCGGCAGCAGTTCGGCGGCCACCAGCTCGGCGGGGGTAGCGGACGCGAGGTGACCGTGCAGCGCCGGCCGGTTCGGCGGACGGCCGGCGGACAGGAAGACATGGCTGCTGGGCCGGCCCGCCGCCTCGAGTCCCCGCGCCACCAGGAATGCGGTCAACGCACCCATGCTGTGTCCGAAAAGGATTACCGAAGCGCAGTCGACAGTGCTGATGCTCGTCACGATGTCACGGACCAGGCTCGTCCAGTCGCCGACGGGTCGCAACGGCTCACCGCGCAGAGAACCTCGTCCGGGTAGATCCACACCCGCCACGATCAGGCGCTCCGGTACTTTTCGGGCCCATGGACGAAACAGGGCGGCGCCCGCACCCGCCGGAGGCAGGCAGACGAGAAGGTGATCTGACGGCCCGACAGGACGGGTGATGTCGAGTCGCGCCCGGGTTCCGACCCTCGCCGGCGATGCCTCACCCGCCGTCCAGCTGCCGCCCAACACGCCACCCCCAGGTGCAATCGGCTCCGGGCGACCATACTGGACATGGCAATCGGCGCCGACCGTGGACAAGCCACTCGATCGGTGCTGGGGTGGGGACGATACTGTACATCCTCCGGTCGCCTCCGGAGGGGTGCGAGCCAGTGGACAACACCACACCCGCAGTGGTCCCAGGGAATCCCCGCCCGCTTCATCCATGAGGGGCAATGACCGGGGGTCAGTATGGCCTATCATCGATGCGGATCGGATGAAGGATCTGGATTCACGGCGCCGCTTTGTGGTTGACGGACATCCATCATCCTCTTAGTGTCCAATGGAAGCATGATCATTGTTCGCGGCGTACCGGCCGGCTTGGGCCGCTATGCCGCCACCCGTCTCGAACTCTGAGGTGCATGTGACCGTGACCGATTCCCAGCAGGATCTCGAAGAGATCGTCATGAGGCTGCTGCGCAAGGCGTTGCAGTCCGACGAGCTGACCGTCACCGACAATCTCGTGGAACACGGTCTGGACTCGCTCGTGGCCACCCGATTCATCGCGGACCTCCGCAAAGAGCTCGGCATCTCGATCCCGCTGGTGGAGATTTTCGAGGTCGACAACGCGCAGGAGTTCACCGAGTCGCTGCGAGAGCTTCTGGCGGAGCAAGCCGCGACTGCCTGACTGGCCGTCAAGGCGTACGCATATCACACGGGGGAGTTCTAGATCAATGTGCGGCATCGCAGGCATCTGCAACTTCACGCGCGATCTGTCCCAGGAACATGATCTGGCCGATCGCATGGGCAAGACGCTCGAACACCGTGGGCCGGACTCGGACGGTTTGTGGCTGCGCGACCACGTCTTCCTGGCCTTTCAGCGGCGCGCCGTGATCGATATCGCGGGCGGCGGGCAGCCGATGATCGCGTACGAGGACGGGCGAACTCAGTGCGTACTCGCCTACACCGGTGAGATCTTCAACTTCGTTGCGCTGCGTGACGAGCTCCGGGCGCGTGGGCACCGGTTCGAGACCCAGAGCGATACCGAGGTCGTCCTGCGCTCCTACCAGGAGTGGGGGCCCGCATGCGCGGAGCGCCTCCGCGGCATGTTCGCCTTCGCGGTATGGGACGACATCACTGAGAAACTCGTCCTCATCAGGGACCGATTCGGCATCTACCCGCTGTTCTACAGCACCACGCACGACGGCGAGTTCGTGTTCGGGTCCGAGACGAAGGCCATCTTCGCCAGCGGACTGGTCGATCCGGTCGTGGACGCGGACGGCATGGCGGAGGTGCTCGGATTCACCCCCACGCCCGGCAGGTCGCCCTTCCGCGACGTTCGGGAGGTCGCTCCCGGCGAGGTGGTCTGTTTCAGTCGTCAGGGCCTGAAGGTGACCCGCTACTGGGATGTGCCGGTGCGGGAGCACACCGACGATGAGCAGACGACCGTCGAACGGGTGAAGGAGATCCTCGCAGACACCGTAGCGCGACAACTGGTCTCCGACGTGCCGTTGTGCTCGCTGCTCTCTGGTGGTCTGGACTCCAGCATCATCACCGCGCTCGCCAGCCGTGGCGGCTCACCAACCGGCCGGGCGCTCAAGACCGTGTCCATGGAATACGCCTACCATCTGGCCTCGTTCCGGCCGGATGAGGTGCACGCCGACCCTGACTCGACACACGCCAAGCGGGTGGCGGAGCTGCTCGGCACCGACCACACCGAGTTCCTGCTGACCGCTGCGGATCTGGCGCTGGAGGATCGGCAGCGGGCCGTCGTGCACGCCATGGAGCGCCCGGTCGTCGGGCTCGACATGTATACCTCCCTGTTCGACCTGTCGACCAAGATCCGACCCATGGCGACGGTGACGCTGGCCGGCGACGGCGCCGATGAACTGTTCGGTGGCTACATCTGGTTTCATGACGCCTACTACAGCAGCGGTGACAGCTTCCCCTGGCTGGTCGCCTCACAGGGCACCGAGATGTTGAGCGGCCTGCTGGATCGCGACCTCGTCGGCAAGCTCCATCTCGACGAGTACACCCGCGACCGGTATGTGGACGCGCTGCGGGAGACACCGCTGTCCGGTGCCGAGTCGCCGCAGGAGAAGCGTATGCGGCAGCTCACCTACCTGGCTCTGACGCGGTATCTGCGAGTCGTCCTGGACCGCCGGGACCGTTTGGGCGGAGCGGTCGCCGCGCTCGAGGGGCGGGTGCCCTTCGTGGACCACGAGCTGGTCGAGTACGTCTACAGCGTGCCGTGGTCGCACAAGAGCGAGAACGGCGAGAGTAAGACCCTGCTGCGCCGCGCCGCAGCGGGCTTGTTGCCGCCGTCGGCTCTACAGCGACCCAAGTCGCCCTATCCGGTGGCGCAGGACCCGGCCTACCGCGCCCGCCTGACACAGCAGCTCGCCGCCCTCGCGGACGGCGGTAGCCCGGTGCTGCCGCTGCTCGATGCCGATCGGCTGAAGGCGGTACTCCACGAGCCGTCCGGCGGACTGCGTCTCGGGGTCACACGGACCAGCATTGAGGCTGTCATCCAGCTCCACTACTGGCTCACGGACGCGAACGTCACCATCGCGGTGTGATGGGCGTCCAGTCGACCGGGCACTGGGTGCCCGCCAGCGCCACGCAGCGCGGCATGTTCGTACTCAACGCGCTCGCCGCCGGTCATGCCTACAACGTGCCGACGGTGCTGCTACTCCGTGGTGACCTGAAGATCGATCGCCTCCGGTGGTGCGCGACGACTCTGGCCGGTCGGCACTGCTTGTTGCGCACCACTCTGCACGAACGGGATGGCGAGGTGTGGCAGCGCATCGGCGACAGGGCCGAGGCCGCGCAGGCCTACGAGTTCGTCGAGGAGTCCGGCGCCGATCCTGTGGACCGTGCGATCCGGCACGCCAAGCGACGCTTCGACCTTGCTGCCGGGCCGCTGTGGCGCATCGTGATCGTCCACGATCCCTCCGACCCGACCCGGCACGCCCTGGGAGTCACCTTCCACCACGCGATCGTGGACGAGGTGTCCGCGCAGATCTTCGGCGCGGAGCTGTCGGCTCTCTATGAGGACCCGGGCAGCCGGCTGCCGGAGCAGGTTCCCTCGTACGCCGAGTACGCCCTGGAGGAGGCGGCCGGCGGGGAGCACGCGGCCGAGCGCGGTTTCTGGCGCCGGCAACTGCGCGAAGCCTCGCCGTTGGAGCTGCCGTATCAGCAGGTCAACAGGGCGGCCATCGATCCGTTCACGGGCGCTCAACATGTGTTTCACCTGGACGGCGCGGCCGCTGAGAGCCTGCAGCGGGCCGCGACACGTCATCGAACGACGCCGTTCGTCATCGCCTGCAGCGCGTTCGGGCTGGCTCTGAGCCGCGCCTGCTCGACCGGTGACGTGCTGATCGGCAGCCCGGTAACGGCACGCCCGGAGAAGTACGCACAGACCTTGGGGATCTTCTCCAACACCGTGCCGATCCGGTTCCGCCACGAGGCGAGGGACAGCGTTGCGGATGTCCTGGCCAGGACTCGCCGGACGGTCTTCGCCGCGCTCGAGAACGCTGCTCTCCCCTTGGACCAGATTCTGTCGGTTGCCCGCCTCTCGCAACTGCCGACAGCGGTTCCCGCTCTGCAGGTCGCGATGTTCTACAACCGCACGGAGTTCAGCGGGGACTGGCGGTTCAGCGGGCTCAGCGCTCGACCGGCCGAGTTCGGCTGGGACGCCACCGGCTTCGACCTGTCACTCAACGTGGCCCGGCAGGGCCACGGTTATCGATGCGACCTGACCTACAACCCGCTGCTCCTGGAGGCCACTCCGATCCGCACGCTCGCTGGGCTCTTCCGGCGGGCGCTTGCCCACCTGTGCTCGGCCGGGGCCGGCGACCTCGCCGAGGCCCCGCACAGGGACTCCGACGTCACCCCGGAAAGGCAGGCCGCCGTACCCGCGCCGGTCGAGTCCGGTCGCTCGTCTCTCGCTACCGTGCCGGCCCGGTTCGGAGACCTCGTCGAGAGGTTCCCCGAGCGCACGGCGGTGGAGACCCGCACGTCCGCGGTGACGTATGCCGAATTCCACCGGTTGGCCCGTGCTCGGGCGGCCACGCTGCGCGGCGCCGGTGCCGGCCCCGGCGCCGTGGTCGGGGTCTGTCTGCAACGGGATGTAGAGCTTCCGCTCGCAGTCATGGCGATCTGGCTGAGCGGCGCCGCGGCGCTGTTGCTGGAGCCTGCGGAGCCGCCGCGGCGCCGGGCGGAGTTGCTGGCCCGTGCCGGCGCGCAGTTCCTGGTGCAGGACGGCCCCACCGTTGCGGCGGAGGTTGCCGCCACCGGTGTCCGGCTCGTCGACCTTCGGGACGGTCCCACGGCACCCGGGCGGCTGCCGGCCCAGAAACTCGACGACGCCGCGATGGTGATCTTCACTTCGGGTAGCTCCGGTGCCCCGAAGGGAGTGGTGCTCACTCACGCGAACCTGGCGGATCATGTCGAGCACCAGCTCGGCCCGCTGCTCCGGATGCACGACGCGGGCCGCCCGCACCGCGTCGCCGGGGTCGCGGCAGTGTCGTTCGACATCTTCCTGAGTCATCTGCTCGCCAGCTTCGCGCTTGGCAACACGCTCGTCCTGCTCTCGGACCAACAGCGCGGCTCGCCCTCGGCTCTAGTGGAACTCAACGAGGACCCGGCGACGGCCCTGACCTTCTACGAGACCACGCCACGCCTCATGGCGGTGTTGGTCGAAGCCGGCCTGCTCGGCAGCGCGGTGCCTCCCTCACTCGTCGTCATCGGCGGGGAGGTCCCGTCCCGGACGTTGTGGGACAGCCTGGCGGCGTCGAGCGTGCCGGCCTACAACACCTACGGCCCGACCGAGTGCACCATCGACTGCACCATCGGATCCGTACGCGAGCTGGCCACACCGTCCACCATCGGCAGGGCGTACGGCCGTAACCGGATATATCTGCTCAACCGGGCCGGGCTGCCTGTGCCGCCCGGCTTCATCGGTGAGATCTGCGTCAGCGGACCGGGTGTCGCGGACGGATACCTGGAGGCCGACCCCGCCGACGCGCAGCGGTTCCGAACCCTACCGTTCGCCCCCGGGCAACGCGCCTATCTGACCGGGGACCTGGCTCGCCGCCAGGACGGTGGGGCGCTCGAGTTCCTCGGGCGCCGGGACGACCAGGTCAAGATCCGCGGATACCGGATCGAACTGGGCGAGGTGGAGGCGGCCCTCGAAGCGCACCCTCTGGTCCACAGCGCCTCGGTCGTGGTCCTGGACGGCGTGAGCCTGGCCGCGCTGCTGGTGCCCGAGGGGCCCCAGCCGGAGACGGATGAGGCTACTCTGCTCGACATCGTCGCCGAGCGGTTGCCCGCGTTCATGGTGCCGAAGTGGATCCGGTGGGCCACCGACTTACCGCAGCTGCCGAGCGGGAAGGCCGACCGCTCGGCGGTGGCTTCGATGCTGCGACTGCGGCTCGCCGAAGACGGCACGCCACCCGCCACGATGGCCCCGCTGACCGCGGAGGAGCAGACGGTCGCCGACTGTATGCGCGGGGTGCTCGGAGACCGGCACATCAACGCTGCCACCGACTTCTTCGACAGCGGCGGAAACTCCATACTGGCGCTGACGTTGCTGGTCCGTCTCGAACAGGCGACCGGGGTACGGCTGCCCCTGGCGCACCTGATCCGGCATCCCACACCAGCGGGTGTCGCTCGACTGCTGCGGGACGCGGCCGTCGCCGAGCCGGGAACCCCGACGCTGCTGCGTTCCGGGGACCCGCGTCAGCCGGCCGTGCTCCTGGTCGCGCCCCCGACCGGAACGATGCTCGCGTACCGCGACCTCGTCGCCGCACTGCCCGCCGGCGGAAGCGTCTTCGGGCTCCCCTGGCCCGCTGGTCCGGCGACTCCGACGCTGAACGACGCTCTCCGGCTGGTTGCGGGCCACCTGCTCGAGACCGTCGCCGCGCCGGGGTGGACGGTGGTCGGCTGGTCGCTGGCGTGTGCGGGCGCGCACACACTCGCCAGGCTCCTCCACGCCGGCGATGAGCGCAGCGTCTCCCTCGTGCTGCTCGACGGACGAGCGCTCGACTCCGCGGATCGCCAGCACCTCTCCGAACTCCGACGGAGAGCGGTGAGCGCCGGTGAGCTGGCGCACTCGATCGGCCCGGAACCGCGGATGGGCGAGTTGCTCGGCTCGCTCGGTGTCGGTCCGGCGGTCATCGAGACCATCGAACCGGACGAGGTACGGCGAATGCTGCCGGTCTGGGCGCAAGGGCTGCAACAGCTCGCGTCACACGACCTGGGCCATCATCACGGTCCTGCGTTGCTGCTCTGCGCCGAGGATGCCGGCCCAGGCGGGCTCTCGGCCGCCGAGATGGCGCAGACTTGGCGGGCCAGAACACCAGCGGTGGTCGCCATGACGACCCCGGGTGACCACTTCAGCATGCTCAAAGGCGAATTGGCGCAGCGTACGGCGAGCCGGATATCGGAGTGGCTGGTCCAGGTGACGGCCGGGGGAGTAGCCGCGCGATGACGGAGAAGACGAAGGTCGCCGTACCGGGCCGGCATTCCGTGTGGGCCCTCGGGGCCAGCCTCTCCTTCTTCGGCGACGAGATGCTCGTCCTGGTCTTCGCCATCTGGATCGAGAAGCTCACCGGCTCGATCACGTCAGCGGGCATGGTCTTCTTCGCCTACCTGGTGCCCGCTCTGCTCGCGCCGGCGACCGGGTTGCTGGCCGACCGCCGCAGCCGAACCTGGTTGCTGATCCTGAGCGACATCCTGAAAACGGCCTGCATCCCGCTGGTCCTGCTGGTCCACGGCGCCGACGACGTGTACATCCTCTACGCCATCATCATCGTGATCGGCATCTGCGGATGCCTGCAGGGCGCTGCTGCCAGCGCCTTGCTGGTAAACACCATCGCCTCGGACAAACTCGCCCGGGTGAACTCGATGTTCCGGGCCGGACGAAACGTCGCACTCTTCGCCGCCCCGGCCGTCGGTGCCGTGCTGTACCAGCAGTCGGGCATCGCCCTGGCCGGCGCTGTCGCTGCGGCGTGCTACCTCGGGTCGGCGGCGGCGGTGGCGGAGTTGCGCCACCTCGAGACGCCGCCGAGTCCGAGCGGTGACAGATTCATCCCGGAACTGACCGCCGGCGTGACCTACCTACGGGCCAATCGACCGGTCGGGCGCATCGTCGTACTGGTCAGTGTGGTCCTGCTCATCGTCGGTGGTATCGACCCCGTCCTGCTCGACGTCGCCAAGGACAGCTTCGGCAGCGCCGCTTCGGTCGGTTGGCTGTTCAGCGCCAGCGGGATCGGGTCGGTGCTGGGTGGGTTCGCGTGCGTACATCTGAGTTCACGGACGACGTCACTCAGGTTGCTGCGTGGAGGCCTGCTCGTCGTCGGGGTGGGCAACCTGTGCCTGATCTTCGGCGAACGTATCGTGGCCCTCCTCGGCTGCGTGGTCATGGGCGCGGGCTTCCCGGCAGTGCTGGTCGGCTTCTACACCATCCTGCAGACCGGTAGCCGCAACGAGGTACAGGGGCGGGTCTTCGCGGCGGCGGACACGCTGCGCACGGCCGCGCAGGCAGCCTCCGTCGCTCTGGTGGCATTCCTCGTCACGCGAGTGCCGTACCAGGCCGTTCTGATCGGCATGGCCATCGCAGCCGCGGCCGGGGCGATCGTGCTCTCTGCCGGCCGGGCACCGAAAGACGAAGGGCAGACATCGATGATGACGAGACCGGGTCCGGGCGTCGAGGGCGACGGCGCGGCGCCGGCACCGGCCGGAGGCGGCGCATGAGCCTGGTGTCGAAAATCCTGCAGTCGTGCCGTGACCACGCGGCACAGCCCGCCGTGATCGACGGCGACGAGGTACACACCTACCGCGACCTGGAGCAGATGTCCGCTCGGGTCGCCGCGGGACTGCAGAACGTGGGATGCCGGGCCGGCGACATCGTCGCCGTCGAGATGCCGCGTTCCTTCGAGTTGTACGCGAGCATCCTCGGCGTCTGGCGGGCCGCATGCGGGGCGAACGCGATCGCGCCGTCGGGTCCGCCGGACCGGCGCCGTCTCGTGCTCACGCAGTCCGCGACGAGGGTCGTGCTGGTCCGACCCGACGACGTCCCGCAGTCCGCGCCCGTCGCGGATGTCCGTTATCTGTCGACTGAGGACCTGCAGGAGGGTGGCCACCTCCCGCGCGATGTCGACGGTGCCAACTCCTACGTCGTCGCCACCTCGGGCTCGACCGGGCAGCCCAAGTGCGTCGTCCTCGGGCCCGCCGCTCTCGACGGCCTGGCGGTCTGGCATGCCGACACCTGGAAGCACGACGTCGCGCCGAGGACGCTGGCGTTGGCATCGGTCGGCTTCGACGTGTGCTTTCAGGAGATGGCGGCCACCCTCACGGTCGGCGCGGCCCTCGTCGTGGTGGACGACCAGACCCGTCGGGACTCGTTCGCTCTGCTCAGGCTGATTGAGAAGCATGAGGTGGTCCGGGCTTTCATGACGGTCGCCTCGCTGCAGATGTTGGCGATCGCGGCCGACGCCGTCGGCGGACCACCCGCCTGCCTGCGGGAGATCGTGCCGTCGGGTGAGCGCCTGGTGCTCAACGACGAGGTCCGCGAACTCTGCGCGGTGCACGGCATTGTGCTGGTCAATCAGTACGGGCCCAGCGAGACGCATGTCGTCACCGAATACCGCCTCGATGGGCCGCCGGCCGGCTGGCCGGTGTATCCGCCCCTGGGCACTGCGGTGGGGGAGGCTGACCTGCTCGCTCTTGACGGCGACATCGTTCGGCCGTTGAACGAGGGGGAGGAGACTGAGCTTGTCATCTCCGGGCCCATGGTCGGGCACGGCTATCGCGGCGACCCCGAACTGACCTCGGCGAAGTTCCGCGAGTATCAGCACGAGGACGGCAGCCGCCGCCGGTGTTACCGCAGCGGCGACACGGTGCGGCTGGAGGACGGCCTGCTGCACTTCACCGGACGAGTCGACGAACAGCTCAAGATACGCGGTTACCGGGTGGAACCCGGTGAGGTGGAAGCCGTGCTGTTGCGGGTGCCCGGTATCCGGCAGGTGGCCGTGCTCGGTGTACGGACGCACGGCACGCTCGGCCTGGTCGCGGTCGTCACCGAGAAGAAACCCGGCGCCGTCACCCGTAGCGCCCTGGCCGCAGCCCTCACTGACACACTGCCCGACTACATGCATCCGCGCCGGTTCCTGCGGTTGAGCGAATTGCCCATGAACACCAACGGCAAGGTGGCCCGGAGGACTCTGACGGAACTGGTCGAATCCGGCGGCGGCAGTGACGTCGACGCCTGAACCAGGTCTCGCGCTCACTCCCGCCCAGGAGGCGATCTTCGCGGAGCAGCAGGTGCATCACCAAACCGTGCACGGCGGCTTCCTGGCGGTCACGATGCGGGGCCCGGTCGAGCCGGACGAGGTGGAGCAGGCCTGCCGTCGGGTATGCGCGCGGCACCCGGCGCTGCGATCTGTGGTGGTGTGGGGTGATCGGCCCAGCTGGGCACCCCCGACCGCCGACCTGCCCCCGATCGCGGTCGCCGATCTTCCCTGTGCCCCCGGCGACGAACGCGAATCCGCGGTGCGCTGGTACGTGGCCCACGGCAGCACCGCGGCGTGGGACCTGGAGAAGGAGGTGGCGATCCGGTTCACCCTCCTGCGCCACGGCGGGCAGAGGTTCACCCTGGTCGTGGGCGTACACCACATCGCCTTCGACGGCCGATCCAAGTTCGTCTTCGCACGTGACTTCAACGAGGCTCTCGGCCGGGTAAGAGCGGGCGAGGCCGCGCCGCCACCGGTGCTGGAAGTGCACCGCGGCGTCGAGCCCGCACCGGTCGATCGCACCCTGAACAGCTATTGGCGTCGTGCCGCGATATCGTCCCTGCCGGAGCTGCTCCTGCCGGACGCGGCACCGGCTGTTGGCCATCGAGTGGGTAGCACCGGCCGCTACGACGTCGCACTGACCGACATCGAGCAGTGGCGGGACCTGGCGCCCGGCTCGAAGCCGACCCGCTTCACCTGCCTGCTGGCCATTCTCGTACGGCAGCTGCACGAGTACGGCAACCGGAATTTCGTGCTCGCGGTCCACACCGACACCAGCAGCCCGGCGAGCCGCGGTGACATCGGATTACAAGTGAACACGGTGCCGGTACACGTACGGCTGCCGCGGCGACTGAGCCCTCGACAGGCCGTCGCCCGAGCCGTCACTCTCGCCGAGCACGTCCGCCGCTACCGCCATGTGCCGTTCTCCTGGCTCGGCCGCGCCCTCAAGACCGTGGACGGACCGGTCGCCGTGGGCAGCGCGCTGACCTGGCTGTCATTGTCCTACACCCGGCCGCCGGTAAGTCTGCCGGCCGTACCGGACATCGATCTCACCTGGGACTTCTTCGCTCCGAACTCGTCACGGTCGTTCGACCTCGTGCTGCAGTTCCGCGATGAGGGTGACGCCCTCTACGGCCGACTGGACTACAACGACGGCGTCCTCTCGCCAGCGGGCGCGGACCGGTTCATGCGGGCCTTCCGCGCCGGGTCGGCTCCGGGCCGTCGGCACGTCGGCCGGCCCGGGGTGCCGCCAGCCGTCCCGTCCCGCGGCTGGTCGACGGCGGAGCCGGACCGTGTTCTCAGCCTGTCCTGCGACGGGCTCGCACCCGCCACACGGCAGCACGATCGGGCGGTCGCACAGCTGCGGGCCGCCAGGGAGATCAGCCCTGCGGTGAGCTGGTGGCTGCAGGTCGAGACGAACGATGGTGACCGAGATGCCCGGGCGGCTCTCGGCCGACACGTCCGCACGTTGCGGAGCAGCACCGGGGCGCCCGGAGTGGTGTGGAGCGATCCGCACACCTGCGGCGGTCTCACGACGGTGCCGGCCGAAGGATCCGTGCTCGTGCTGCCGTTCGCTGCGTCCGGGGCCAACGCCATGATCAACGACCTGATGGCCGCAGGCTGGGCGGTCCTGCTCGCCTACGACCTCGGACCGGATCGTCGGGCCACCGCCTACCTGCGATGGGGATCCGAGCGAGAGCATCGGCTGATCGTGCCGACCGGGCACTGGCGGGTGCAGGCGCCGGACGGTGGCCCGTGCCCACTGTTCGTGGTCGGTGAGATCACCTGGCGGCCGGTTCCGGATGCGGACTGGCGGAGTACGGGGTTCCTGGGCCGTCAGGTCTCCACCGACGAGCTGCGCGTCACCGGTCTGGTAGCACGCCGGGTGCGGTACGCCCACCGCGCCCTACATCTGGAACACGTCGAAAGGGTGGCGCTCGGTTCGCCCGCAGTCTCCGCAGCGCATGCCGTCGTCACCGACGAATGGGGGGATAGGAGCCCAGGCCCACATGTCATCGTCAACTGTGAATTCCATCATCCCCCGGAGGTGCGCGAGCTCAGGGAAATCCGGCGGGCGACTCTTGCCGCGATGCCGCGCAGCTGGTCGCCTCCGAAAATTGTCACGGTTTGATGCCCTCAAGCCAAAGAGGTAGAGAAATGAGTAGTAACCACGCCGCACTGCTGAACCAGATCTCGCGCCTCGGGCCGCTGGACCGCGACCTCTTGGTCGCCGTTGCCGACGAGGTCCGTGGAATCAGAACCGGATGGGCGGCCAATTACGGTGACTATCAGTCCGGTGGCTGGTACACGCTATCCCTGATCAACCCGAGCGGACAATCCGAAGATGTCACGATCCACGACGGACACGGGGTGCCCACCGAAATCTTGGAAGGCATGCCGAACACGAGGGCTCTGCTGGCGTCCCTGCCCCTGGACATCATGTGGGTCCGGCTCGCCCGGCTGGAGGCGGGCGCCTATCTATGGGAGCACCGCGACTACGGTGAACTCTCCGAGGTGGACCACTTCCGCCTGCACGTACCCCTGGTGACGAACCCGTCGGCGGTGCTGGCCATCGACGGCCACACCATCAACATGCAGGTCGGCGACCTGTGGCGGCTGGCCCCGGTCTTCCGGCACGGCGTATGCAACGTCACCGGTCCTGAACGTATCCACATCGTCATCGACTGTTACGAGACCGAGGAGTTGTCGAAAATCCTCGCTGCCGGCCATCTGCTGCCCGACGACGTCAAACCGCTGCCGCCGCTGGAGCCCATGGCGCTGAAGCGGGAGTTGGCGATCGCGTCGGAGCTGCTGGCCGGCGGTTTCGCCGAGCAGGCCGAAGAGCACCTGCTGAAGCTCTTCTTCCGCTTCGACACCGACGACGCACAGGGCTACCACCTCATCACACAGATGTACGCGCAGGCTGGCGACGCCAAGAAGGCCGACGAGTGGCGCGAGCGCCGGGCCGTCCTGATGGGCGAGGGCGTGGAGTAGCTCTCGTCGTGCCGGCCTCCGGTACGGCGGCGCGTTCGCCACCACATCGGAGACCGGCCCGTGGTGTGGTCGGTGCGGCCGCTCGCGCACCGCCTCGGCCGGGCCGTTCACGGCGCCGGCAGCGACGGCAGAGCCCCGGTGAGGTACAGCTCGCGAGAGCGTCGGCGTTGCACCTTGCCACTCGACGTCTTCGGGATCCTGCCCCGCCGAACCAGTCTCACCTCGTCGGGCTGGATGCCACAGGCGTCGTGCACCCGGCTCGCGATTCTCGTGGTCAGTTCGGCTGCCGGAATCCGGCGCAGCAGCCGCCCGTCGACCTCGACGACGAGGATGAGCTCCTCGTACTCCTGCCTGTCCACCGAGAAGGCCGCGGCACAGGACGGGCGTAGCGCCGCATCGGCGGACTCTGCGGCCAGTTCGAGATCCTGGGCGTAGTAGTTGCGGCCTGACCGGACGATCACGTCCTTCCAGCGGCCCGTCACGTACAACTCACCGTCCTGCAAGAAGCCGAGATCGCCGGTACGCAGATACTCGCCGCCTCTTTCCGCGTCGGCCAGTCGCGCCCGGAACGTCTCGACGGACTCGGCCGGGCGTCGCCAGTAGCCGCGCGCCACGCAATCGCTCTGCACCCAGATCTCACCCACCGTGGCGGGTGGGCATTCGCGGCGGGTGACGGGATCGACGATCAGGATCACCGAGGAGCCCTGCGGGGAGCCGCAACTCGTGAGGTGTACGACGCCGGGATCCGACGGCGGGCAGGGCGTCACCCGTCCGACACCGAGCTCGGCACCGGCCAGATGCAGCGCCTTCGGAGCTTCCCCCGGTCTGCTGCCGGTGAGTTTCAAGGTGTTCTCGGCCAGGCCGTACGCGGGTGACATGGTGCCTGGGTCGAACCCACGCGACGCGAACGCCTCGGCGAACCGGGTGACGGTTCTCCACCGCACCGGTTCCGCACCGTTGACCGCGACCCGCCAGGAGCTCAGGTCGACCTCGGCTTTGGCGGCGTCCAGCAGGCACAGTTCGTAGGCGAAGTTGGGAGCTGCCGCATGGGTTCCGCCGAACTTCTCGATCGCTTCGAGCCAGCGAGCCGGGCGCCGGATGAACGCCTCCGGCGCCATCAGCACCGCCGGAATGCCACTGCTGATCGGCATCACGAAATTGAAGAGCAGTCCCATATCGTGGAAGCTCGGCAACCAGCTGACCACCGTACCGCCGTCCGTCGGCCAGACCTCCTCGATCTCCGCCGCGTTCGCCCGGAAGTTCCGGTGGCTCACCATGACGCCCTTCGGCGTGCCAGTGGAGCCGGACGTGTATTGCAGCAGCGCGATGTCGTCGGGCCCGACCGCCGGCAACTGCGGCGTGCCGGCGGGCTGCGGCAGGCCGTCGGTGGCGATCCACACCAGTTCGTCGAAGCCCGGCTCGGCACCGTAGCGTTCGGTGAGCCCAGCGTGCACGTCGGCGGTGGTGAGCACGACGGCGCTACCGGCGTCGGACGCCACGGCGCGGACCCGTTCCCAACCGACCCGGCTGTGCGGCACCTTGACCGGTGCGGCCAGCAGACCGGCGTACATGCAGCCGAGCAGGGCGCGGTGGAACTGGAGCCCGGCCTCGTAAAGCAGCACCACCGGACTGCCGACCGGGATGTCGGTGGCCAGCCGTGCGGCGAGGAGCGCCGCGGCCTCATGCAGCTGCCGGAAGGTCAGCCGGTCACATTCCACCTCGCCGTCCCGCAGAAAAACGTACGCCGAGTCGTCGGGCTGCTCCTGCGCCCTGGCCTGAACAGTGGCAACGAGTGTGCCCAGCGCCGCCACCGCATTCGAGCTGTCAACGACGACACCCATAGACGCGAAATCCCCTCTGTCGACCGACCGTCGATCCCTTGAAATGTATTCCCGTGATAGACGCCAAGCGATCGTTCGAATATTAGCCACCGGGGCTCAGGAGGGCGCAAGGGTAGATCACCGCGACGTGGGCCATGGACGTGGACCCGGCCACCTTCCTCCAGCCCGACCGTTACGACGTCCATAAAGACCCATTTGTGCGGCATTTCAGGTTTTCTTTCACCCTCGGCTTTGCGCCAACACGAAATGCGAGTCCCGATCGCCCTGCGCGCCCGAAGTCATGCATGCGAAAGTGAAGACGCGAGTCAGCTGGAGGAGAGCATGGGAAAACCGGGGGATTATCCCTTCGATGCCGGCATCCACCCGACTGGTTACACCACCAAGTTGTGGACCATGCGGCAATTGGCGGGGCTGCGCAGCGCCGAGAGCACCAACACCCGCTTCAAGTACCTGCGGGAAATGGGCGAGACCGGCTTGTCCCTGGCATTCGACCTGCCCACTCAACTCGGCCTCGACCCGGACGATCCGCTCGCCGACGGCGAGGTGGGCCGCACGGGTGTCTCCATCGTCACCGTGGACGACTTGGCCGGTGTCTTCGCGGACATCCCCCTGGATCAGGTGTCGGTCTCGATGACCATCAACGCCACCGCTCCGATGCTGCTCGCCATGTGGGCGGTGGTAGCGGAGGAGTCCGGTGTCGAGCCGAAGGCGCTACGCGGCACACTCCAGAACGAGATGCTCAAGGAGTTCCTGGCCCGCAAGGCGTACATCTTCGATCTGGACACCAGCATGCGCTACTCGCTGGACGTCATGGAGTACTGCATCCGCAACCTGCCGGGGATCAACCCGGTATCCATCTCCGGCGGCCATGCCCGGGAGGCCGGCGCCTCGCGCAGTCTGGAGATCGCCTGCGGTATCGCCGACGCCGAGGAATTCCTGGCCGGGCTGTTGAGCAGGGGTCTGAACCCGGACGAGATCGCCCGCACGTTCAGCTTCATCTTCGGCACACACATGGAGGTGCTGGCCGAGGCTGCCAAGTTCCGCGTCGCCCGATCGATCTACGCCCAGCGCCTGCGTACCCGCTGGGGTGTCACCGAGCAACGCGCTCTGAAGATGCGCATCCAGGTCAACACCTTCGGCTCCGCCCTGGCCCACCAGGAGCCCCTGAACAACGTCGTACGGTCGACGCTGCAGGCGGTGGCCGCGGTGTTGGGCGGGGTGCAGTCGCTACACATCTGTGGGTTCGACGAGGCTTACCAGACACCGGGCGAACTCGCCGCCCGCATCGCCATGCGCACCCATCAGATCCTGGCCGAGGAAACCGACCTGGCCCGGCACGTCGACCCACTCGGCGGCTCGGACGTGATCGAGTCGATCGTGGCGGAACTGACCGATGAGGTCGAGGACTGGCTGCGGCGGATCGAGGAGCGCGGGGGGATGGTGGCGTGTGTACGGAGCGGGTGGCTGGAGAGCGAGATCGAAGATCTTGCCTTCCGCACCCCCGGTCCGACCGTGGGCGTGTCCAACACGATTCGGACCGTCACCGAGGACGTCCTGGTCCGCAACGAAAGGCACGAGCCGTCCGAGCCCATGCGGCGTGTGGTTCCTCGGGCGAAGGCCGACGCCGAACTCGGCCGGCTGCATGCTGACGCCGCAGCGGGGCGGAACATCATGCCGGCCCTGATCGAAGCCGCGCGGGCACGGGCCACCATCGGGCAGATGCGAGCGGCGCTGACGCTCGAGCCTCCCGGCCGAGCCTCGGTGACCGGGCCTCACACCAGCCCGTCACGTCCGATCAGATAGCCGGCGTGCAGACGGTTACGCGCCCCCAGCTTGGTCATGATCTGCGACATGTGCCGCTGGTAGGAACGCAACGACATGCCCAACCGCTGAGCGATGACACGGTCCTCCAGGCCCTCGGCCAGAAGCCGCAGGATGGTGGACTTGATGTCGTCGGAAGTCCGCGCCACGTCGTCCCTATTGGAACGGATCGGCAGGGCGGTGGCGTCGCTCCATGCCTGGTCGAACGTCCGGCGGACGAAGGCGACCATGCTCGGCTCCCGGACCAACAGCATGCCGGCCGGGTTGTCACGAAGACCGATCAACGCCGCCTGGTCGTCGAATACCAGCATGGCGCTCATGCCCTCGCTGCAGGTTCGGACCTCGGAGCCGCCGTGCTGCAACTGTGTCAGGTGGTAACCGGTCGACGCCTCGAACCGGGCGGTGTGGTGGTACAGGGCCCGCACCGCGACGCCGCGCTCCAGGAGCTTGTCTGCCATCGCCTGATGGTCCCGGATCGTCTTCTCCGGCTGGACGCTGCCCGGTTGGGCGATCATCACCTCCCGGGTGGTACGTGAGGCCTGCGACAGCAACATGCGACTCACCGCCTGCTCGTCGGCGAGCACCTCGACTACCTGCCGGCTCTCCCGGCTGGCCGCACTCGCTTCGTAGACCGAGGCGAGCGTGTCGAGGTCGGAACGGATCCGGTCGACAACCCGTTGACCCGCATTGATCACTTGTGCTGCGGCATCGAGCAGTTGCGATCGGGCGGTGTCCGGAGGAACGACGGTGAGGTGTGAGGACGTCGGGGACAGCGGACGCATCAACTGCAGGGCGCAGAGCCGCTCGACAGAACTTTGGGCCTCCTCAGTCGTCATCCCGGTCTCGACGCACAGCTCCTCGAGACCGACGGCGGACCGCTCGGCGGCCAGCGCATAGACCCGCGCGTCCTGAGGAGACAGTCGTGGCAGCCCCTGCAGGGCGGCGATCACCATTTCCTCCAACTTCACTCCCTCGTATCGACGCCTGGCGGAACTATGAAACACCATGAGCCTGGTGCATCCGATGATCAGGGTGCAGGGTGGACAATGCGAGCGGATTGCTGAGGATCAGCGGCAGAGTCCGTTCGTAACGGGGATCTGGCATCGACACCGCTGCACGGCGTCGCTCGTCTGCGGCGTGAGCGTCGGCACCCATGACCCCGGCACGCCGGTGGGGAAGCCGGCGCTGCAACGCCACAGCGGAAGGACACGGCGCGGAATGGCATCGGCGGGGAATCACCGCGGCATCGGGATGCCGACGGCCCCCGCCCGGCGGAATCCCTTCCGGGCGGTCGCCTCGACTACGGCAACGTTCTTGGTGGCCGTGCGTTGCTCGCAGTCGCACCCCGCAAGCGAGCACCGCCTTGATGCCGGCGATGACGAATCGGGCCGCAAGCCTGCCATCGACGGACACCCCAGCAGCTGACACAGATGTCCGGACATCCGGATTTCACGGGAGGAGTGGACCGAATGGATTCCCTTGCCGCAGCGGTCGTCGCCGGCGCGCCGGCCGAGGAGCTCGAGCGCCTGCCCGTCCCGGGGAACTATCCGGCGGCGCACCTGCGCGTCGAGGACTCCGAGATGTTCAAGGAGACGGCTGACAAGGACGTCCGCAAGTCCATCCGGATCGGGGAGGTACCGATGCCGGAGTTGGCCCCGGACGAGGTCCTGATCGCCGTGATGGCAAGCGGCATCAACTACAACACGGTCTGGTCGGCGATGTTCACGCCGATCTCCACCTTCGCCTTCCTGCGGAGCTTCGGCAGGCAGGGCGGCTGGGCTGCCCGGCACGACCAGCCGTACCACGTGCTCGGCTCGGACGCCGCGGGTGTCATCGTGCGCGTGGGCTCGGGGGTGAGACACTGGCGGATCGGTGACCATGTGCTGGTCTCGGCGCCGTACGTGGACGACCAGGACCCGCTGACTCACATGGACGGCATGCTCGGCATCGACCAACGTGCCTGGGGATTCGAGACCAACTTCGGCGGGCTGGCACACTATGCCGTCGCCCGTACCAACCAACTGCTGGCCAAGCCGGCGGCACTCACCTGGGAGGAAGCCGCCGCGACTCCGCTGTGCGCCGCCACCGCCTACCGCATGCTGGTCGGTGAGCGGGGCGCCCGGATGAAGCAGGGCGATCTGGTCCTGGTCTGGGGTGCCACCGGCGGGCTCGGCTCGTACGCGGTGCAATTCGTCCGCAACGGCGGCGGTGTCCCCATCGGGGTCGTGAGCAGCGAGGAAAAGGCCGCCAAGCTGCGCAAGCTGGGATGCGATCTGGTGATCAACCGGCACGACATCGGTCTGGTCGGCAGCGATCTGCCCGATCCCGCGGACGTCGGTAAGAAGCTGGGGAAGATCATCCGGGCCACGTACGGCGAGGATCCGCACATCGTCTTCGAACATACCGGCCGCGCCACCTTCGGCGTCTCCGTATTCGCCGTCCGTCGTGGCGGCAGCGTGGTCACCTGCGGCTCGACGACCGGTTACCAGCACGAGTTCGACAATCGCTACCTGTGGATGCGGCTCAAGCGGGTGATCGGCAGCCACGGCGCCAACTACCAGGAGGCGTGGGAGACGAACCGGCTGATCAGTCAGGGGCGGATCAGGACCGCCCTCTCGGTCAGCTACCGGATGGAGGAAACCGCCGAGGCGGCCCGGCTGGTGCAGGAGAACAAGCACGTGGGCAAGGTCGGCGTGTTGTGCCTGGCGCCCAGCGCGGGCCTGGGGGTCACGGATCCGGAGCTTCGCGCCCAGATCGACGACGTGGCGCCGTACGTCGGCCTGCAGTAGCTCTCGCGCCACATCGGATATTTGTGGACATCGCTCGAATGAACTGCCAGACTTCGATCGATGCCTCTTTCTGATGCAAATCCTGTAGTGCGGCTCTGGATGAGGCATGCAGTTTCCGGCCGTCGGACAGGAAGGAGCCCGTGAGTGTGCGGAATAGCGGGAACTGTCTCCTTCACCCGAGGTGCCGGTGACCACCACGTCCTGGGACAGCCCATTTCCTGCACCGTGCACCGCAGCGAACCCGGCTCACGGCGGAGCTGGTCGGCCCGGCATGCCCGAATCACGGCCACCGGGGTCACTGCCGTCGACCTGGTCGACGGCTTACACCAGTCGCTGACGGTCGACCAGGCGGCGATCGGCACGACGGTCCTGGCCGGTACCGGCACGCTGTTCAATGCCGCCGAGCTTCGTCGGCAGCTCTCCGCCCGGGGCCACTCCTTCGACGGCGCCGGGTGCGCTGAGGTCGTGCTGCGGGCCTACCAGCAATGGGGTACGGCCTGCGCCGAGCGGCTGCGCGGCATGTTCGCCCTCGCGATCTGGGATGCCAAGCGTGAGCAGTTGATCCTGGTTCGGGACCGGTTCGGGATCGAGCCGCTGTACTACACCGACACCGGCGACGGGTTCGCGTTCGACTCCACACCCAACGGGCTGTTCGCCGGCGGACTGGTCCGGCCGGTCGTCGACCAGGACGGCTTGCGCGAGCTCTTCGGCTTCACCCCCACGCCCGGCATGAGTGTGTTCAAAGGCGTCCGGGAGGTTCTGCCCGGCGAGATCGTGACGTACGGGCGTGACGGTCTCGCCCGCCGGCGTTACTGGACCATCTCGGCCCGTCTCCACACCGACGATCCGGAGACCACCACCGCCCGAGTGCGGCAGATCCTCCAGGACTCGGTACGTCGCCAGGTCGCACCCGGTGTGCCGTTGTGCACCATGCTCTCCGGCGGCCTCGACTCCAGCGCGATCTCGGCGCTGGCGAGCCACGGGATGCCGGGCACGCCCCTGCACACGTTCTCGCTCGAGTACACCCATCACCTGAAGCACTTTCGGCCCGACGAGCTGCACGACTCGCTGGACAGCCCGTACGTGGCGCAGATGGTCGCCTTCCTCGGCAGCGAACACGACGAGCTCCGGCTCGACGCGAGCGACCTCGTAGATCCCGCACAGCACCTCAGCGTCGTGCGGGCGATGGGCCAGCCGGTGGTGGGCCTCGACATGTACGTCGCCTTTCAACGGCTGGCCCAGCGGATCGGCGACATCACCGCACCGGTCTTGGCGGGAGACGGCGCGGACGAGCTCTTCGGCGGCTACATCTGGTTCCAGGACCCGTGGTACGTCAAGACGGCGACTTTCCCCTGGCTCGGCGCCTTCCACCGGATGGAGATGGTGTCCGGGCTCGTCGACCGCACGCTGATGAAGGAACTCGACGTCCCGGAGTACATCAGCGTCCGGTACGAGGAGGCGCTGCGGGAGGTTCCGCTGACCGGCGAGGAGGACGCCACCGAGCGCCGGATGCGTGAGCTGACCTACCTCAACCTCACGCGTTACCTGCGCATCGTGTTGGACCGGCGGGATCGGCTGGGTCACGTCGGCATGGTGCAGGCAAGGGTTCCCTTCGTCGACCACGAGCTGGTCGACTACGTGTACAGCGTGCCGTGGGCGCAGAAGAATTCCGGCGGCCAGGAGAAGTACCTCCTGCGCGCCGCCGTCCGAGAACTGCTGCCGGGAAGCATCCTGCAGCGTAAGAAATCGCCCTTCCCGACCACGCAGGATCCGGTCTACCGGCTCGGTGTACGAGCCCGGCTGCAGGCCATCGTGGAGTCGGGTTCCCCGGTCGTCGACCTGCTCGACCCGGCCCGGGTACGGTCGGTGCTCACCGATCCGTCCTTCGGACTGAGCACCGGCGTCAACCGCATGAGCATCGAGATGGCTCTGCAGCTTCACCACTGGATCGCCGATTGCGGCGTGACCCTCGACGTGTGAACGGTCGACGCTCAGAAGTGGGCGAAGTATTCGCGCTGTTCCCATTCGGTGGCCTGGTTGCTCGCCACCGGCTCATGGTTCGCCACCCATTCGCCGTACCGCTGGATCTCACTACGCTTGAGCGCCAGGAACGCCGTCAGCAGGTGCTCGCCGAGCACCGTGTGATAGAGCGGATCGGCCTCCAGCGCGGCCAGCGCGTCGGCCAGGCTCGTCGGTAGACGGCCGGCCATCGGATCGTGCGGGTTCTGGGTCGCTTCGCCCGGATCGAGCTTGCGGTCGATTCCGTCCAGCCCGGCGGCCAGCTGCGCGGCCAGGTACAGATACGGGTTCGCCGACGGCTCGCCGACCCGATTCTCGAGGTGCGTCGAGGCCGCTCCCGCCGAGCCCAGCACACGGATCAGCGCCCCACGGTTCTCCGGCGCCCACGAGGTGCGGTCCGGGGAGAGCGAGAAGGCGTCGTCGAGCCGCCGGTACCCGTTGATCGTCGGCACCGCCAGAGCCGTTGCCGCCGGGGCATGCGCCAGTAGACCGGCCAGGTAATGCTCGCCCAGCGGCGACAGCAGCCGGTCCGGCTCGTTGGCGGCGAAGATGTTGCCACCGGCGTTCACGTCGAACAGCGACTGATGCAGATGCCACCCACTGGCATCGAAGCCGTCCAGAGCCGGCAGCGCCATGAACGAGGCGTGGTAGCCCAGATCCGCGCAGATCTGCTTGGTCATGCCCCGTAGTAGCAGGATGGCATCGGCGGCGGCCAGTCCACTCATCGGGCTGAACGTGAATTCCAGCTGTCCGGGCCCGGACTCGTGCTCGATCGTCCGTAGCGGGAGCCCGGCCTGCTCCAAGGCCCGCGCCAGCGGGCCGATCACCGGCAGCAGGTCGTCCAGGTAGGCATCCGAGTTGAACTGGTACCCCGGGTTGACCGCCTCGACCGTCGGCGCACTGCCCTGCACTCCGAATCCACCCACACTGTCGACGTCGCGGCTGGTATACCGGGTCAGGTACCACTCCACCTCCAGCCCGACGACGAAGTCCAACCCGGAGTCGGCGAGCCGATCGGTCAGCCGGCGTAGGACGGCACGGCTGGAGAGCGGGTGTGGCTTGCCGCTACGCAGGTATTCGTCACCGATGACCCAGCCGACCCGAGTCTCGCCACGTTGCAGGATGCGGAAGGTGCGGGCGTCGGGGACCACGACGAAATCCCCGGCTCCGGTGAGTTCCGGCAGACCGATACCACCGCCGTCGGCGAAGAAGTCGATCGCGACGGCATGCCCGGTATCGAAGACGAAAGGGCCCGGACTCATATCCATGCCGTTGCGCATCACGGTACGGAAAGCCGCCGGGGTGAGCGTCTTGGAGCGGACCAGACCGTGCGGATCACCGAACACCACACGGATCAGGTCGATGCTGTCCAGTAGCGACAGCAGTTTGTCGGCCGCCTCCTGCTGCGCCTCGCTGAACAGGCCGTGTTCTTCGATGAAATCCACGCTACCGGTGCTGAACGCGGCGTAACGGGCCGCACCGCCGTAGTCGATGATCTTCGAGGCGCTCATAGTCGCTATCTCCTTAGTATCCGCCGGCCAAGTCGTCGTACATGTCGCGCCACGGCTGCAACTGCTCCAGGTGCCCCGCGATACGCAGCACCGACTCGTCCGCCCGCCAACGGCCGACCAATTGCAGGCCGACCGGGCAGCCCTCGGCCGTGCGTCCGACCGGAACCGAAATCGCCGGCTGGCCGGTGAGGTTGGCGGGATAGGTCGCCGGAGTCCAGGCCAGCCACGGGGCCGGCCCTTTAACCGGGGTGTCCGTGGGCTGGTCCAGCGCCACCGGGAACGGTTGACCGGGCACTGTCGGCGTGGCGAGCACGTCGTAATCGGCCATCCACCGCAACACCCGGCCGGTGTAGTCACCGCGCAGCCGTATCGCTTCAGCATGGTCCGTGCCGGGGATTCCGCGGCCGTACTCGATGATGGGTCGTCGGCCCGGGTCGATCAGCGTGTCGGCTGCCTCGTCGTGACCTGCCGCGTCGGCGACGGCGAGGATGGTGGCCAGTATGGGATAGGGGTCCTCGAACGGCCAGTCGGTCTCGACGACCTCATGACCCGCCGCGGCGAGAGCGGCCACGGCAGCCGCGCACGCCTTCTCCACCTGCGGATCAGGTGCCGGGGCGCCGAGGGTGCGGACCCAGGCGATGCGCAGCGGGGCGGTCCCGGCCTCCGCCTGTTCGACGGGCAGCGACCAGGGATCAAGGCGATCCGGCCCCGCCATCGTCCGGTACATCAGTGCTGCGTCCGCCACCGTACGAGTCAGCGGTCCGGCATGGGACAGCAGTTCGGCGCTGGCCGGGACGTATGGGATCCGGCCGAACGACGGCTTGAAGCCGACCACGCCGCAGAACGAGGCGGGGATGCGAATCGATCCCGCTCCGTCGGTGCCGACCGAGCCCACCCCGAATCCCGCCGCCACCGCAGCGCCGGCGCCGGCACTCGAACCGCCCGGAGTGCGGTCCCGCACCCACGGATTTCGCGTACGCCCGACGACCCGGTTGCCGCTTGCTCCGCTCCATCCGAACTCGGAGGTGTTCGTCTTGCCGACGATGACGGCGCCGGCCTCCCGCAGTCGTCGCACCAGCGGCGGGTCGAAGTCCGGCACCCAGTCGCGATGCAGCAACGAGCCACGAGTGGTCCGTAGCCCCCGGGTGGGGATGAGGTCCTTGATCGAGATCGCCATCCCGAGCAGGGGCAGCCGCCTGAAGGCAGCCGGACCCTCTGTCCTCAGCGTCTGCTCCGCCAGACGGGCGGCGAGTAGGGCACCGTCCCGGTCGACCGTCACGAACGCACCGATCGCCAGATCCGTCTCCGCGATTCGGCCGAGCACGTCGGTGACGTATTCGACCGGGGAGACGGCCTTCCGTCCGAACAGGCCGCGCAGAGCCGTGATGTCGGCGTAGACCACATCGTCAGCCATAGAATCGGCGGTACCAGTCGTTGCCGAAGTCCGAGATCAGCGGCGGATCGGCCGCCATCGCCTGGTGCAACTCACCAAGCAGCCGCCCTACCGCGACCGCTGAGCGCAGATCCTCCGTCCGGTAGGCCGGACCATCGGTGCGCATCAACCGCAGATCGAAGAGGCCGGGACGGTAGCCACCGTCGAAGTGGATGCCGATCGGCACCCGGATCGCGTATCGGACGCCGAACATGACATGGCCGGTGTGATGTTGATCCGACCACTCCGTGACGTCCGGCATGGTGGGAGCGAAGAACCAGTCGTCGCGCGTCCGTCCGGTCAGGCCGAACGTGTGCGGCAGGTAGTGCCACGTGTTGTAACGCATCCGGCTGCTGTAGGCCGAGAGCGCTCGGACCAGCTGGTCGCGGTCGTCGGCGAAGCGCCGGTCGAACGCCTCACTCGGCGTCACGCAGCAGTAGAACTCGCTCGTGCCCATTTTCAGCTGCACGTCCGCTGGGGCGGCGGTCCGAGACAACGCGGCGAGGGCGCGCGGGCCGCGGCCCATCGACACGTCCGATGCGGTGCCGTTAGCCACCGCGGTCAGCAACTGGTGCAGGAAATCCTCGAAGGGAGTGGTGAAGTCCTTGACCGCCGGTGCCAGGCGGAAGCCGGCCACGATGGCGCGAAGGGCCTCGCCCGCCGGTCCGAAATCCTTCTCGACCGGTCGGCCGAGAAGGTCGGCCAGAACGGCATGCACCGCCGGCGGCACCTCGGCGTAGGTGATCGGCTCGAGCAGGACGTGTTCCCGTTTGTGCAGCGTCAGGCCGTTGATCGTGCGGTAGAACAATGCCCCGCCGTCGGCGAGTTCATGGCGGAGACGCGAGCAATGCTCGGCCAGCGTGTTGAGGCGGCTCAGTCGGTCGAGGTGGCCCAGGTCCGGGGCCAGCCCGCCGTACGCCTCGATGCGTTCCATCAGGAACGTCTCGACGCGATCCGGAGTGAGCTGGACGCCGTTGAACTCTTCCACGCGTACCGCGGGACCGGAGCGCAGCAGTGCCGACAGGCAGGCGACGAAGACCGCATCCTCCGCCGCCCACTCGGGGACGGGCGTGTCACGCAGGACGTTCAGTAGCGAGGTGGGCGAATTCACCCGGATCGACTTGCCCGGCAGGTTGGAGTAGGCGCCGAGGTTGCTGTACGTGCGGTTGAGCACATAGAACAGCACGGGGGCCATGTGGATCAGTGAGTAACCGATCCGGGTCAGCTCCTCGTGGACCTCCGCCGCCGGCCGGGCAGTCATCGCCCGCGCGATGTCGGTGGAGATCTGGCGTTCCAGATCACGTGCCATCTGCCAGACCCGGTCCGCCTCGGCCATCGCCTTCGGGAACCGGATGCCGCCCAGGATGTCGTCACCCGCCAGGGGCTCCGCCTGCGGCGGCACCACCCGGGCCCGTCCGGTGGCGGTGAGCGCCAGCCGGTATCCGTCACCGTCCGCCTCGTCGAGCACGGCGCCGGCGCCGGTCGCCAGAACCAGCAGGCACTGCTCGGCCAGGGTGAGCGAGGCGGTTCCGATCTCGTCCGGCACCCGGCCGTCGAGCGCCTGGGCGATGCGTACGGCATCGTTCACCGTCGTGCACCCCCGCGCTCGTTCGGCCGCCTCGGCGACCAGCGCCGCGAATCCGTCGGTGCGAAGCGTCATCATGTACGAGCCCCCGCTCAGTCTCAGGTCGTCGGAGCGACGTGACCGGGTTACGATTCGGCGATCGGGTCGAGCACCCAGGCCGAGTTGTGCTGCTTGAACCCCACGCGGGGGTAATATCCGGTGGCGGCTGGCGCTGACAGGAGAACGATCTTGGCGGCGGGCGCCGCCTCCTGAGTGGCGCGGATCAGGTCCTTGCCCACGCCCTGCCGCTGGAAGCGACGGTCCACCGCGATGTCGCAGAGGTACGTCGCGTAGGACCAGTCGGTCAGGCTGCGGCTGATGCCGATCAACTGGTCGTCCTGATAGGCGACCGCGATCAGGTTGGCGTTTCTCAGCATCGCGGTGAACCGCTCCCGGTCGCCGACAGGCCGCCGCTCGGCCAGGGTGGAGGCGACATACAGGGCCGCGACCTCTTCGGTGTCCAGTTTGGTGCCGTCGATGATCTCAGTGCGCCACATCTAGCTCGGACTCCTCAATCAAAGTGTTCAAGCGCTGTCGGAGATGTTCGCGATTGGTCAGGAACCGCTCCGGTCGAAAACCGGATGCCACCACCTCGACGCCGGCTTCCTTCAGGGCGTGAGTGAACTGCTGCCCGTTCGCCGACGCCTGCTTGGCAGCGGACTGAGCCAAACGGTGGGCGACCTCCCGATCGGTACCGGCGGTCACCATGTCCCGATAGGCCAGCGAGCTGTAGATGAGCCCACGGGTCGTGCCGATGTTCTCCCGCATCCGCTCGGTGTCGACCCGCGCTTGCTCGATCAGACCGGCAGCGGTGGACATCTGGAAGTGGGCCACCGTCAGGCTGTCCGGCAGGATCACCCGCTCGGTCGACTGGTGCGTCAGGTCACGCTCGTGCCACAACGCGACGTCCTCGAGGGCGGCGGCCGAGTTGGCCCGCAGCAGCCGCGCCAGGCCGACCAGCCGTTCGCTCGTGGATGGATTGCGCTTGTGCGGCATGGCAGAGGATCCCTGATAGGCAACCGTCCGAGGCTCCTCCACCTCTGCCACCTCGGTGCGCTGCAACAGGCGGAACTCCAGTCCGATCTGTTCGACGACGGCGCCACCGACCGCTATCGCCGACAACAGCTCCGCGTGTCGGTCCCTGGCGACGACCTGCGACGGGATCGGCTCCACCGTAAGGCCCAAGGCTCCGCACACGTGTGCCTCGACGGCGGGCGGAAGATCCGCGTACGTGCCCACCGGGCCGGAGACGGTGCCGACCGCTACCGATGTCCGGGCCGCCGCGAGCCGCCGCAGGCTGCGCTGCACGGCGAACGCGAACAGTGCCATCTTCTGGCCCCAGGTTGTCGGCTCGGCATGCACACCGTGCGTGCGTCCGATGCAGATCGTGTCCCAGTGCTGCACTGCCTGACCGGCCAGCGCGGTGAGTAACCGGCGCCCTTCGATCAGCAAGAGATCGCAGGACGCGGCAAGGGTGTGACCGAGCCCGGTGTCCACCACGTCATAACTGGTCAGACCGTGGTGCACCCAGCGCGCGGTGCCGGCCGGCATGGCCTCGGTGTAGGCGGCGAGGAAGGCGAGGATCTCGTGGTCGCGCAGCTTCTCGTTGCGCCGGACCGCTTCCACGGCCGGGGCCGGGGTTGATCGGATGACCTCGAAGGCCTCGGCCGGAATCATCCCCGATCGCGCCTGCGCCTCCGCGACCAAACTCTCTATACGAGCCCATAGAGCATATTTCGTCTCGTCGCTCCAGAGCCGCACCATCGCTGGCAGAGAATAGCGCTCAATCACGGCAGGACTCCACTGATTACGACATTCTCAGCTGAAGACGGTTGCGCACTCTTACTGATCTGAATCAACAATCCGCTCCAGATCGGGAATCGATCATCAGGCGTTGCCGGCCACCGCCTACCGACGGGGAGCGCCGCACATCCGGGCGGCCGGGAAATCTCGCCTCACCCCCCGGCCCTCGGGGCCGCCGCCGGTTCGACCAACTCGACCAGCACCCCGCCGGCGCGTCCTGGATGGATGAAGTTGACCCTCGAGCCCGCTGTTCCCAGCTGCGGTGAGGCGAAGAGCAGGGGGATGCCCATCTGCTGTAATGCCCGGCTGGAGGCTTCGACGTCGGCCACCTCGTAGGCGATCTGCTGGAGCCCGGGCCCGCGGCGGTCGAGGAACCGCGCCACCGGTGACTCCGGACCGGCAGGTGCCAGTAGCTGGATCCGAGCGCCCGGCGTGTCGTCACCGACGACCAACGTCGCCTCGTGGACGCCACCGACCGTGTTGGTCTCCCGGTGCTCCAGCCGCATCCCGAGAACGCGCTGGTAGAAATCGATCGCCTCGTCCAGGTCCGCTACGGCGATTCCGACATGGTCGACGCGCAGAAGCCCGGCCGATTGCAAGGCGGATTCGGAAACCTGAATCAAAGCTTCCCCCGTGAGATAGTCACCGGAACGGTCCGAAATTGTTGCCATAAAGCCGGACTCGAATCTGATCCATCGACCTTCGTTATAGTAGCCGTAACTCGATCAACCGCCAACCCCGCCCACTGGCGGACCTCCGCCGATCGCGCTCGCAGGCGCCGCTTCGACAGGATGATCGGTCGGCGGAACGGATCCGTCGAGGGCCTCGATCTGCCGGTGGGGGCTCCCACTCCGAAGTGGACGAGCGTCCGGCGCGGTGCGGGCAGCCGGTAACCTGGTCTTCGCTGCGGTTGATGGCAAACTGCCTAAACAGCACTTATTGTGATGAGTCAACCGTCGCCATGCCAGCCCGAGGAGGCCCGAAACATGTCAGTCCAGCGAACCTCTGGCGACGCCATCGACCGGCGCGTCCGCTTGCTGGGTCAGCCGGTCGACGAGTTCCCGGAGCTGGCGCCGGGCAGCGAGCACGGCCGCATCCTTCGGATCACCGAGGCCGGCGAGACGATCCTGAGCCGCCGCTGCCAGGACGTGACCGAAGTCGGCACCCCTGAGCTCGAGCAGTTGATCGCCGACATGTTCGCGACCATGTACGCGGCACAGGGCGTCGGCCTCGCCGCCAACCAGGTCGATGTCGACCTGCGCCTGTTCGTCTACGACTGCCCGGACGACTACGGTATCCGCCACGTCGGACACATCCTGAATCCGGACATCGAGCTGCCCGCCGACGGCTCACGCCGGCTCGTGGAGGCCGTGGAGGGCTGCCTGTCCGTGCCGGGTGCAGGGCATTCCGTCGCCCGTCCCGATTGGGCGGTGGCGCACGGCATCGACCTGCACGGCAATCCGATTCGCATCGCCGGGACCGGCTATTTCGCCCGATGCCTGCTGCACGAGACGGACCACGTCGACGGGACGCTCTATATCGACCGGCTCAGCAAGCGCAACCGCCGGGCGGTGATGCAGGAGATGAGCGTGAATAGGGACCAGGTCCTGGCCGAACGTGCTGCCCGAGCGACGGCTATGGGCAAGGAGCCGGCTGAGGCCCGGCCCTGGCCAGCGGTGTCGTCGAAGGACCCCAGTGTCAGTTGAGACCCGGGCGTGGCGAGCCGGAGGTGTGCTGGCGTCGGTCCCGACCAGACCCGGTGTCCAGCGGGCCGAACCGACCCCGGCCCACTGAGTGGACCGCGCCGCGCCCCGATGGGAGACCGAGAGACTGGGCTCAGCGGCGCGGTCACATTCGTCGTGGCGGGGTCACGCGGAGTTGCGCCACTTGCGACCGTGGCGGCCGATGAGCCGGTCGGCGTCGGTCGGGCCCCAGGAGGCGGCCTCGTAGGTGGGGATCGGTGAGTGGTCCTTCGCCCAGTTGTCGATGATCGGGTCGACGATCCGCCAGCACTGCTGCACCTCGTCACTGCGGATGAACAGCGACGCGTCACCGATCAGCGCGTCCAGAAGCAGGCGCTCGTACGCCTCCGGAGACTCCTCGGCGAACGTCTGGTCGTAGGAGAACTCCATCGTGGCGGTGCGGACCCGGAAGGAGTGGCCCGGGACTTTGGCGCCGAAGCGCAGCGAGATGCCTTCGTTCGGCTGGATCCGCAGGATCAGCGCGTCGGCGTCGAGGCCGGTGAGCTGGTCGGTCGGGATCGGCAGGTGCGGCGGCCGCTGGAACTGCAGTGCCACCTCGGTGAGCCGGGCCGGGAGGCGCTTGCCGGTGCGGACGTAGAACGGAACCCCGGCCCAGCGCCAGTTGTCCACGTTGAGCCGCATGGCGGCGTAGGTCTCGGTCCGCGACAGGGGGTCGACGCCGGTCTCCTCGCGGTAGCCGGCCATCAGCTCTTCGCGGGTGCCGCCCCGGGTGTACTGTCCCCGGACCGCGGCCTCGGCGATGTCCCGGTCGGTGGGGAGTCGGATCGCCTGCAGCAGCTTCACCTTCTCGTTGCGCAGGCCCTCAGCCTCGAATGAGGCCGGTGGCTCCATCAGTGCCAGCGCGAGCACCTGGAGTACGTGGTTCTGCACGATGTCCCGCATCGCGCCGGCGTCCTCGTAGAAGCCGCCGCGGCTGCCGACGCCGAGGGTCTCGGCGACGGTGATCTGCACGTGGTCGACCCAGGAGCGATCCCAGATGGGTTGGAAGATCGAGTTCGCGAAGCGCAGCGCCAGCACGTTCTGGACGGTGTCCTTGCCCAGGTAGTGATCGATGCGAAAGACCTGGTGCTCGTCGAACGCGCTGTGCACGACGCCGTCGAGCTCGCGGGCGGTGACCAGGTCGCGCCCGTACGGCTTCTCGATGACCAAACGGGCGAAGGAGCCTTCGCGTGGCCGGTTGAGCCCGACACCGGCCAGTCCGTTGATCACCGGCTCGAAGGCCCCGGCCGGGGTGGACAGGTAGAAGAGCCGGTTGCCGGACGTGCCCCGCTGTGCGTCCAGCTCGTCGAGGGTCTCCACCAGTCGCTTGTAGGTATCCGCGTCGTCGTAGCCGCCGGCCACGTACCGCACGCCGCCCTGGAGCTGACGCTTACTGGCGAGGGTGCGTTCGCCGAGGACGCTCTCGGCGAACTGCTCGTCGGTCATCGACGTACGCGCGACACCGACCAGCGCGAACTGGTCCGGGAGCCGCTCGTGCCGAGCCAGGCTCTCGACTGCGGGCAGCAGCTTGCGTCGGGTCAGGTCACCGGAGGCCCCGAAGATCACGAGCGTTGCCGGCGGAGCACTCCGCTCCTGGATGAGCTGAGGTGCGTGGTCCATGGTCTGCGTTCCTCCGGGCACAAGGGGTGTGGGATGGGGGTGCCGTACTGTCATGCCAGGGTTTGTGCGGGTATAGCGGTACTGTCCGGGGCCACCCGGCGTGGCCCATTGGTCGCGGACCTTGAGCGTCGCATGCCGGGCTGACGGGTAGGCGACTCGGTGACGATTCGGTGCGGCCTGCCGACGGACGAGGCGGTGGTACGAATGAGACCCGACTTCGCCGCTCTGCGCAGCGGGTGAGGTTCGCTGAGGGTGTGACGACACGCGTTCGGCTACCCGAGCAGCGTCGCCGCCGCGGCCAGGGTGGCCAGCGACAGGGTCGTGGTCACCACCACCGCCCGGTTGACGATCGTTTCTCCGACGCCGTACTCCTGGCTGTAGATGAATGTGTTCTGCGCTGTCGGCAGGCCCGCGCACACCACCACCGCGAGCAACTGCGGCGCGGACAGGTGCAAGGCCAGCCCGGCCGCGTACGCGATGACCGGCTGTGCGATGAGCTTCAGCGCGGTGATCACGGCCAGCTCGGCCAGCCGGGTCGGCTCTGCCCGCGACGGCACCGTGTGGTGCAGTGACGCGCCGAGCGCCACGAGGGCGGCTGGAACCGCGGCGCCCGACAGCAGGGTGAGCGACGCGTCGGCTGCCGACGGCAGACGCAGGCCGGCAGCCGAGCACGCGACACCGAGCAGCGACGCCAGGATCACCGGGTTGCGTACCGGCAGGGAGGCGATCCGGCGGACTCGTACCCGCCCGGCCGGGTTGCTGTGCCGGTCCAGGGCGACCAGGATCACTGGTGTCACCACCAGCACCTGCAGCAGCACCACCTCCGCCAGGAACGACACGTCGCCGAGGATCTGCGTGGCGATCGGGATGCCGAGGTTCGCCGAGTTCACGTAGCCGGCGGCCATGCCCCAGATCGGCCGTTCGCCGGGGGTACGACCGAACAGCCGGCTCGCGCCGACCCACCCGAGCCCGACGACCGCGGCGGTGCTCACCGCGAAGGCGAGCAGCGAGCGGTCGGCGAACCCGGACACCGGCATTCGGGACAGGGCGAGGAACAGGGCGGACGGCATCGCGAGTTGGAACACGAATCGGCCGAGCACCGACGCCGCCGCCTCGCCCAGCAGGCCCCAACGACAGGCCGCGTAGCCGACCGCGGTGAGGAACCAGATCGGTACGAACGCCGACGCCAAGCTCATCCGGACCTGCACGGCCGTCGCTGCGGACGTGGGGTTGTCGGGAAGTCAGATCAGGGCCGCGGCGAGAGCGCGGAACGCGTCGGCGGGGAACGTCGTGGCGTCGCCGCCGTTGAGCACCTGGATCGCCACCTCGTCCGCGCCGGCCTGGTAGTGCTTCTCCAACCCGGCCGCCACCTTCTCGACGCTGCCCCAGGGGATCAGGGCGTCGATGAGGCGGTCGCTGCCGCCACCGGCGAAGTCCTCGTCGGTCCACCCGAATCGCCGCAGGTTGTTGGTGTAGTTCGGCAGCGCGAGGTAAAGGCGTGCGTACTGGCGGGCGGTGGCGCGCGCCGTGGTGGCGTCCGCGTCCAGGACCACCGCGACCTCGGGAGCGAGCAGCCGGTCGGGCCCGATCGCCGCCCGAGCCTCGACGGTGTGCTCGGCGGGGACGAAGTACGAGTGTGCCCCGGCGGAACGGTCGCGGGAGAGGTCGAGCATCCGCGGGCCCAGTGCGGCCAGGATGCGCTGCTCGGGTGAAACCCCGGCCGCGTCGAGGCCGTCGAGGTAATTCACCATTCTCGAGTACGGCTTGCGATAGTCGGTGCCGCTGCCTTCCACCAGCACCGCGTGGCTGGCGCCGAGGCCGAGCAGGAACCGGCCGGGGTGCGCCAGCTGCGCGTCCTGGACGAACGCCGCCACGTCGGAGGGCGACGAGTGCCAGATGCTCACGATCCCGGACGCGACCCCGATGCGCGTCGTCCCGTCCAGGATCTCCCGGAAGCGCGGGGCGACGTTCTCTCCGAAACCCCCGGAGAACCAGATCCGTGAATAGCCGAGTTCTTCCAACTCGGTCGCGGCAGCGACGGCAGCGCCGTGACTCTCGCTGGACAGAAAGAACGGTTGCCACACGCTGACGAGTCGTTGTGCCATACCGGAACCCTACGACCTGTCAGCCGTCGACGGCACCGTCGCCACGTGCGACGCCCGCCATAGGGCCGACTGCCCCGACCGGTGGCCTCCTGGTGGCGGGCGTCCGGTCAGACGTCGCGGCGCAGCAGGGTGGTGACCGCCGCTGCCCAGGTCGAGGCCGAGCCACGGCTGCCGATGGCCGGCCGATGACGAGGGCGCGGGCTCAGACGATGCGACGCAGCGCCGCCTCCACCGCGTCGATGAGCGGATCACCCTCGGTCCGGGGGTGCCGGGCCAGACCGAACTCGACGTCCGGCAGGACGGGCAGGGCATTCGCGTCGCGGCAGATCATGACCGGTTCGAGGTTCGCGGGCATGAGCGCCGCGACGCCGAGCCCGGCCCGTACCGCGGCCAGCACCCCGACCAGGCTGTTGCTCTCGAAGGCCACCCGCCAACGCCGATCGGCGCGTTCCAGCGTGTCCAACACGGACGTACGCCAGGAGCACGGGTTGGAGAACAGCACCACCGGCAGTGGATCTGCGGCCACGTCCACACCCTGCCCGGTCGCCCAGGTCAGCGGGGCGCGCACCGTCCAGCGCGGCGGCCCGGGAATGTCCGGAACCGCGTCCAGCACGAGTTGGACGCGGCCCGCGTCGTAGGCCTCCCGCATGGCGGCGTTGGAGCAGCTGAGCACCTCCAGCGTCGCACCGGGATGTAGCCGGGCAAGGTCGGCGAGGGCCTGCGTGAGTTGCGACGCGGCGAGGTCTTCGAGCAACCCGACGCCGCAGTGGCCGGTGAGCGCGCCTCCGGTTTCGGCGAGTGCCTGGGCGGCGAGGGAGAGGATGCGTTCGGCGTACGGCAGGAGTTCCTCGCCCGCCCGGGTCGGCGAGACACCGGACGACGACCGGTGCAGCAGCGGACGGCCGACGATGCTCTCGAGCTTGCGCAACTGCTGGCTGAGACCGGGCTGGCTGTGCCCGAGGGCGGTCGCGGCGCGGCTGATGCTGCCCTCCCGCACGGCGGCGACGAACGACCGTAGGAGGGCGGTCTCCAGATCCCTGGCCATAAGCATTGATTATGCCGACCGCAACAAGATGGCGTCTTCTTATGGGGCGCCAGCGGAATTACCGTCATGTGGGTGACCGGATATCGCCAGGTGCTCGCCGTGCCAGGGATGGCACCGCTGCTGGGCGTCTCCCTGGTCGCCCGCACCGCGATCACTGCGGACGTGATGGCGTTGACCCTCTTCGTCGTCCTCGGCCTGGAGTTGACCTATGCGGCGGCGGGTGGTGTGGCGGCGGCCCTGACCGCCGGAGTGGCGCTGGGCGGACCACTGCTCGGTCGCTTGGTCGACTCGCGGGGCCTGCGCTTCGTCCTGCTGCTGACCGTCACCGTGCAGGCCGTCTTCTGGCTGAGCGTGCCGGTCCTGCCGTACGGGCTCCTGTTGGGAGCCAGCTTCGTGGCGGGGCTGCTGATGGTGCCGGCCCAGGCGCTGAGCAGGCAGGCGATCGCCGCGATGACGACGCCGGAGCAGCGTCGGGCCGCGTTCGCGCTGGAATCGGTGCAGGGCGAGCTGTCGTACATCGTGGGGCCGGCGGTGGTGATCGTGGGCGCGGCCGCGGTGTCCCCCGACGTGGTGGCGTGGGGGGTCGGCGCCGCGATCCTGGCCGGCGGCGTCGGTATCGCCGTGCTCAACCCGCCCCTGCACGCCGAGGACGAGGCGGCCGCCGCCGCGGCGGAACGCCCCCCACGGAGGCAGTGGCTCAGCGCCGAGATGATCGCCGCACTGACCATGGCATTCGGGACGACGACGCTGCTCAGCGGCGTCGACCTCGCCATCGTCGCCACGTTGCGGGAGGCAGGTCAGGTGTCCTGGGCCGCCGTCGTCGTCGTGGTGTTCGGCGTGTCCTCCGTCATCGGCGGCCTGACCTACGGCGCGCTGACCCGACCACTGCCCACCTGGCTGCTGCTCGGCCTGCTCGGGCTCGTGACGATTCCCGCCGGGCTGGCCCGCGACTGGCCCTGGCTGTGTGTGGCCGTCGTCGGTAGCGGGTTACTCACCGCGCCGACCCTCGGCCGGGTGGCCGATGCGGTGAGCCGGCTGGCGCCACCCGAGGTGCGGGGTGAGGCCATCGGTCTGCAGTCGTCGGCGCAGAGCGCCGGGTTCGCGCTCGGAGCCCCGCTCGTCGGCGTGGCGATCGACCTCTCCGTGCCGGCAGGCGGTTTCGCGGCGGCCGGGCTTGCCGGCCTCACCGCCGCGGTGACCGGATATCTCCTGGCCCGTCGGTCGCCCGCGCGGACGGCGGTGCTCCATCATCCCGGTCCGGCAGATCTCGGATATTGAGCGGAGTGTGACCCTCGGTGGTGTGTCGAGGGCGACTGCGGTGCCTGGCCTCATCGGGCAGGATCGTCGCATGGTCAGCATCAGCCAGGAGTCCCGTGACGAGACCGAGCAGCGGCTTCGGCGGGTGATCGCGGCCGCGGAACTGGTCGTGTTCGATGGTGAGTGGGCGTTCTTCGAGGCGCCGCTTGATCAGCCACCGGCCCTGACGGCTGACCTGCTGGCCGTGGTGCGGGACGAGGATCGGTGGTCGTGGCTGGCGCCGGGCGGCGGGACCGACGGTGAGCGCTTCGCGGTGTTCTCGTTCCACTTCCCGCCCGACCTGGACAACAGCGGGTTCGTCGGATGGTTGGCCACGGAGTTCAAACGCCGGATGGGCACCGGTGTGTTCGTCATCTGCGGGCACAACAGCGCCCGCGGTGGCATCTACGACTACTGGGGTTGCCCGGCGCAGCTCCGCACCGAGGCTGTACGGGTTCTTCGTGAGCTGCGCACCGGTCGATAGCGGTGGACACCGCTCGTCGCCTGCCGGCCATCACCTCGGGGCGGAGCAGTCGTGGGTGAGGGGTGAGGGTCCGACGGTTCCACCAGAGTGCCGCTATGACATAGATGAGATTACATGTCTTGCGTGATCTCAGGTATGAAGGCCGAAGGCACGTCTCGGTGCTGATTCCTGAGAAGGAGCGACGGATGAAACATGCCCTGCGCCGCCTACGAACGGGGGCGGTCGCGATCGCTGCCTGCACACTCGGGCTGAGCCTCCTGTCGGTACCCGCCGCCGAGGCGTACTCGGTCGCCCCTCTCGTGCCACGATCCGAGCGGGCACCGGAGTCGAACCAATTCTCGGCAGAGGGCGTGACCACGATCGGTGAACTCCGCACCGTCGACAGCCTCCTGTCCTACGCTCCCGACGGCGGAACGCAGATCATCCAGCACCCCGGCGCCACCTACGTCAAGGTGCACTTCAGCTCGCTGCGACTGGCCCAGGGCGACTACGTCACCGTGTCGAGTCGCGACGGCAAGGAGAGCTACCGGTACGACCGCCACCTGAACCGGGCGACCGGTTCGGACTACACCACCGACGGGCAGCCGGGTTTCTGGGCGATGTCGGTGGAGGGCGACACGGCCGTGGTGACACTGCACAGCAGCCGCCCCGCACGTGGCAGCGCCGCCACCATCGACCGGTTCTGGCGCGGATACGACCGCACGGAGATCGCCGCGCACAACTTCTCCACCCAGTCCGTGTGCAGCACCGACGCCCGCCGGGACGTGGTCTGCTACCAGAACAGCCACCCGACCGAGTACGCCCGCGGCAGGGCGGTGGCGCGCCTGCTGATCAGCGGCGGTGGACTGTGCACCACCTGGCGGGTCGGCGACACCAACCGGATGCTGACGAACAAGCACTGCTTCTCGACGCAGTCCGCCGTGAGTGGCAGCGAGATGCAGTTCAACTACCAGTGCGCCACCTGCGGCGGCGCGAATCCCGGTGCCGGCACCAAGGTCAGCGGTGCCACCCTCTACCGGGTGAGCAGCGGTGGTTCCAGTCAATTGGACTACGCCCTGTTCTCGGTCAACAACTTCGCCGCCATCCAGGGATTCGGCACGCTGTACCTGGCGACCACCGCCACCAGCAACGGCACCCGGATCTACATCCCCGGGCACGGCGACGGCAGCCCGAAGCGGCTGTCGATCTTCGAGGACACCCAGAACGGCACGACCTGCGCCGTCCGCAACGCGAACTACAACACCTACAACATCAGTTACAGCTGTGACACCTCCGGCGGCAACTCGGGTTCACCCGTACTCAACGCCAGCCACCGGGTGATCGCCCTGCACCACCTCGGCGGTTGCCCGTCCAACCAGGGCGCGAAGGCGCACCTGATCTACAACGAGATCGCCAGCCTGATCGACAACGGCTGAGACGGTGGGCCGCCGATGCGCTCTGCGCCTCGGCGGCCCATCGGCACCCCGTCGCTCGACCTCGGCGGCGTCGCCGGGCGACGCCCGGCATCGTCGATGTCCGACGCGCGCGTAAGCCGAGCGGTCCACGTAGTTCGGTAGGGCCGACGGGTCCCGGCCTCTGACGTGTAGATCCCGACAGGACAGACCCGCGTCACCGCACCGCGGTGGCCGGTGGGTGAGCGAACGATTCGAGGCCGCGGAAGGTGGACAGCGAGTAGCCGCGCTATTTGCGCGCCGACGACGTCCGAGGGCTTGGTCGGGTTCTCCTCGGACGGGCGACAGCCTTGACGCATGCCCTTCCAGTCGCCCCCACGGCTGGACTGTCGCGCCGGTAGAGGAAGACGCTAGGGCTGTAGTGCCGGTCTGAGTGGTCCACCGGGCGCCACAGCACCTGCCTTGGTTCGGGGCCGTCGGGGCCGGAATAGTCCGGGATGTTCAGCTCCGCGACCGGGACCGGCGGGGTGGGATCCTCGATCAGGTCGTCCAAGTCGAGCGCGTCGGCGGCATCGAGTTCGGCTCGCTCCCGCACAGGCAAGAAATCCCTGCCCGGCAACGGCTCCCGGGCCTCTGCGGTCGCGACGATCTTCCTCCTGCGATGAAGGGCGGCCGGGGTCGTCACGGCTCGTGCGCCCCGGCGTCGTCGCAGAACGGCCATGCCTCGTCGGCCGCCAGAGCAGCGTCCGTCGACCGAGCTGTCCGCAGCGGCCCGAGCGCCGGGCCGGGACTGCAGGCACGTATCCGTGTCCATTCGTCCCGCTGAACTACGGGCCTGTGTGGCTTTCTGTGGCCTCGCCCTTGACTTTCACCAAATCCGGGCGTAAACACAGCACAAGCAAAACGAAACGGCGGTGAAACAACACGATGTACGCCGAAGAACGGCAGCAGGAGATCCTTCGCCTCGCCCGCGAGGTGGGCCGGGTCGAGGTGGCCGGCTTGGCCGATGGGCTCAACGTGACATCGGAGACCATCCGCCGCGACCTCACCATCCTGGAGCGGGCAGGGGTGCTGCGCCGAGTCCACGGTGGAGCGATTCCGGTCGAACGGCTCGGGTTCGAGCCCGCGCTGGCGGCGCGTGACGCGGTGCTCATCGAGGAGAAGGAGCGCATCGCCAAGCTCGCCCTGAGGGAGGTGCCGGAGGAGGGCGCGATCATTCTCGACGCCGGCACCACGACCGCCCGGCTGGCCCAGCTCTTGCCGGTCGACCGAGAGTTGACCGTCGTGGTCAACTCGCCGGTCATCGCCACGACCCTCAGTACCTACGCCAACCTCAACGTCCTGCTGTTGGGTGGACGGGTCCGCGGGAGGACGCTGGCGACCGTCGACGACTGGGCGCTGACGCCGCTGGCGAACCTCTACGTCGACGTCGCGTTCGTCGGGACCAACGGCATCTCGGTCGAGCGTGGACTGACCACCCCCGACCCGTCCGAGGCGGCGGTGAAGCGGGCGATGGTCCGATCGGCCCGTCGAACGGTGGTGGTCGCCGATCACACGAAGCTCGGCAACGATTATCTGGCCCGGTTCGCCGAACTGGCCGACGTCGACCTGCTCATCACCGACAGCCGTGCCGACCCCGACCTGGTCGGTGACCTGGAGTCCGCGGGCGTTCGGGTGGTACGCGCATGATCGTCACCGTCACCCTCAACCCCAGCCTCGACCGGGCCGTGGAGGTCGACTCACTCAACCGGGGCGAGGTCATCCGGGCTGCCGAAGCTCACCTCGACCCGGGTGGCAAGGGCGTCAACGTATCCCGTGCCCTGCTGGCCAACGGGGTGCCGTCGGTGGCGGTGTTGCCGTCCGGCGGTGACGAGGGCAACCAACTCATCCGCCTGCTCGAGGCGGAAGGTGTGGAAGTCCTCGCCGTGTCGATCTCCGGTCGGACCCGTTCCAACATCACCCTGGCCGAGCCCGACGGCACGGTCACCAAGATCAACGAACCTGGCCCGGCGATGTGTCGCGCCGAGTTCGACGAGGTGATCGACCGTGTGCTCGCCCGCGCCGGCGGCGCCGACTGGGTCGTGCTGTGCGGCAGTGTCCCGCCCGGCCTGCCCGCCGACGCCTACGCTCAGTTGTGCCGGAAGCTGCGCGCGGCCGGCGTCAGGGTCGCCGTCGACACCAGCGGTCCTGCCCTGCGCGAGGCCGCCCTGGCCGGGGCCACCCTACTCAAGCCCAACCGCGACGAACTGGCCGACGTGGTCGACACCCCGCTGAAGGACCTCGGCGACGTGGTCGATGCCGCCCAGTGCCTGCGGGCATGGGGAGCCGGCACCGTCCTGGCCAGCCTCGGCGCTGACGGCGCTGTCCTGGTCGACGCCGAAGGGGTCCGCACCGGCACCTGTCCGGTCGCCCGGCCCCGGAGCACCGTCGGCGCGGGCGATGCGCTGCTCGCCGGGTTCCTCGCCGCGGGCGCGCAGGGTGCCGTCGCCCTCGCTGAGGGCCTGGCCTGGGGCGCCGCCGCGGTGAGCCTGCCCGGTAGCCGGATGCCGGGCCCAGCGGACCTGTTCCGCCACGACGTCACCATCCACCCCTAGCCGGACGAGCTTCCTCCCCCGAGGCCGTCTGGACCGCCCCTCATCAAGGAGAACCCCCGTGACCTCCTCCTACACACCAGAGGTAAAGGGCCAGGGCCTCAAAGCCACAGTGCAACGCCTCGGCGGCTACCTGGCCGCGATGGTCATGCCCAACATCGGCGCGTTCATCGCCTGGGGCCTGATCACCGCACTGTTCATCCCGACCGGCTGGATCCCCAACAAGACCCTGGCCGAGTTGGTCGGCCCGATGATCAGCATCCTGCTGCCGGTGCTCATCGGCTACACCGGCGGCCGGCTGGTCCACGGCCAGCGCGGTGCCGTCGTCGGCGCGGTGGCGACCATGGGCCTCGTCGTCGGCGCGGATGTGCCGATGATCCTCGGCGCGATGCTCATCGGGCCGCTCACTGCCTATCTCCTCAAGCTCTTCGACGGCCTGATCGAAGACAGGATCCGTCCCGGCTTCGAGATGCTGGTCGACAACTTCAGCGCGGGCATCATCGGCGCCGCGATGGCCATCGGCGGTGTCTACGGCATCGGCCCCGTGGTCGAATGGCTCACCAAGCAGGCCGGCTCGGGCGTCGACTGGCTCGTCGGCAAGGACCTGCTGCCGCTGACCTCGGTGCTCGTCGAACCCGCCAAGGTGCTCTTCCTCAACAACGCCATCAACCATGGCGTGTTCGGCCCGCTGGGCATCGCCGAGGCGGCCGACAAGGGCAAATCGGTCCTGTTCATGATCGAGTCGAATCCCGGCCCCGGCCTCGGTCTGCTGCTCGCCTTCATGATCTTCGGTCCTCGCGCGCTGCGTCCCAGTGCCCCGGCCGCGATCATCGTGCAGTTCCTCGGCGGCATCCACGAGATCTACTTCCCGTACGTGCTGATGAAGCCGAAGCTGATCCTCGCCATGATCGCCGGGGGTGCGGCCGGCGTCGGCACCTTCGTGATCACCGGTGCGGGCCTGGTCGCCACCCCCTCGCCGGGCAGCATCTTCGCGTACCTCGCGGTCACCCCCAAGGGCAGCCACTTCGGAGTCATCCTCGGCGTCGTCATCGCCGCCGCCGTCACCTTCGCGGTCGCCTCGGCCCTGCTCGGCTTCGGTCGCGGCGAGCCCGCCGCAGACGCTGTCGGCCCTGACGAGGAGGCAGTCGTCCGCCCAGACGAGGAAAGGGCCGGCCACCTCGACGAGACCCTCGACAAGTCGGCCAAGCAGGAGGTCTGAACATGTCCACAATCAACGGCAGTGAGATCAAGAAAGTGGTCGTCGCCTGCGACGCCGGCATGGGCAGCAGCGTGATGCTGGCCAGTCAACTTCGGCGGCAACTGGCGAAGAACGCGGTGACCGTCGAGCACACACCGGTCAACTCGATCCCCGCCGACGCAGACGTGGTCATCTGCCACCAGGGGCTCGCCGCGCGGGCCCGGGTCAGCGCGCCCGACACGGTGATCGTGCCGATCCAGGTGTTCATCGGCGACCCGGCCGTCAGCAAAGTGGTGAACGCGGTGCAGCGCGGCGGTGAGCTGAGTGGCTGAGCTACTGGCCCGCAACGCGATCCGGCTCGACGAGCGGGCCGGATCGCGGGAGGAGGCGATCAGCCGCTGCGGCGCGGTACTCGTCGAGGTCGGCGCGGTCGCCCCGGCGTACGTGGACGCGATGCTCGCCCGCGAGCAGAGCGTCTCCACCTACATCGGGGAGGGCGTCGCCATCCCGCACGGCACGCTGAACAGCAAGGAGTCAGTTCAGCGCGACGCCCTCGCGGTGCTGCGCTTCCCCGACGGCGTCGACTGGGACGGCTTCGACGTGCGGGTCTGCGTCGCCATCGCCGCGGCCGGCGACGGGCATGTGGACATCCTCGCCCAGCTCGCCTCGGTGCTGATGGATCCGGTGCAGGCACAGCGGCTCCGAGAGTCGACGTGCGCCGATGACGTGATCACTATCCTCGAAGGGAAGCCCTCGTGAAGGTTGTCCGATTCCACGCACCCGGTGACGTCCGCATCGAGGACGCACCCGAGCCCACGCCGGGCCCCGCCGAGGTGAAGATCCGCGTCCGCGCCTGCTCCACCTGCGGCACCGACGTGAAGATCTCCCGTTTCGGCCACCACCACATCGCCCCGCCGCGCGTCATGGGTCACGAGATCGCCGGCGAGATCACCGACGTCGGTGGCGACGTGACGGGCTGGCAGCCGGGCGAGCGGGTTCAGGTCATCGCCGCCATCCCGTGCGGCACGTGCGCCGAGTGCCGGCGCGGCCGGATGACCGTGTGCCCCAACCAGGTGTCGATGGGATACCACTTCGACGGCGGGTTCGCCGAATACCTGGTCGTGCCGCACAACGTCCTCGCCGTCGACGGGCTCAACCGGATCCCCGAAGGGCTCAGCTTCGCCGAGGCGTCCGTCGCCGAGCCCCTCGCCTGCGTCCTCAACGGCCAGAACCTCGCCGGCGTGGGGGAGGGCGACGACGTGGTCGTCGTGGGCTCCGGGCCGATCGGCTGCCTGCATGTGCGCCTGGCTCGCTCGCGCGGCGCTGCCCGGGTGTTCCTCGTCGACCTCAACCGCGAACGCCTCGACCTGGCCGCGAACCTGGTCCAGCCGGACGCGGCGATCTGCGGCGCCGAGACCGACGTCGTCGACGCGGTGCTCAAGCTCACCGAGGGCCGGGGTGCCGACGTCGTCATCACCGCCACGGCCGCCGGCACCGCCCAGGAGCAGGCGGTGCAGATGTCCGCGCGGCAGGGCCGGATCAGCTTCTTCGGCGGGCTGCCGAAGGACAAGCCCGTCATCTCCCTGGACTCCAACCTCGTGCACTACCGCGAACTGACCATCGTCGGTGCCAACGGCTCCAGCCCGGAGCACAACAAGGAGGCGCTGCGACTCATCGCCGACGGCTCCGTGCCGGTCGCCGACCTCATCACCCACCGCCTACCGCTCGACCGGGCCCTCGACGCCTTCGGCATCGTGGCGCGCGGCGAAGCGATCAAGGTGACGATCGAGCCTTAGGAGGATCCGTTGGCCACCAGAACAGTCCTCGTCGGCTCCGCCAGCGGGCTGCACGCCCGCCCGGCGGCGCTGTTCGTCGCCGAGGCGGCGAAGCAGCCGGTGCTGGTCACCATCCGCACCGGCGACAAGAAACCCGTACCGGCCCGCAGCATGCTCGCCGTGCTGTCGCTCGGCGCCAAGAAGGGCACCGAGGTCACCCTGGAGGCCGACGGCGACGACGCGCAGGCCGCCGTCGACACCCTGGCCGACCTCCTCGAACGTGATCTGGACGCCGTCGATGCGTGAACTACGGGGGATCGGGGCCAGCCCCGGTCGTGCGGCGGGGCCGGTCTACCGGCTGGCTCCGCCCCCGGTCCTGCCGCCAGCGGTGGAGGTCGTCGATCCCGACGCCGAGAAGACGGCCGTCCGGGCCGCGGTCCTGGCCGTCGCCGCCGACCTGACCCGTCGCGCCGACACCGCCCTGGACGCGACCGCCGCCGAGGTCCTGCGCGCACAGGTCATGATGGTGCAGGACGAGACGCTCGTCGAAGCGGCCGACATCGCCATCGACGGCGGTGCGGACGCGCCGCACGCGATCACCGACGTGCTCGCCGAGCACCGGGCGGCCTTCGAAGCCGCGGGCGGATACCTCGCCGAGCGGGTCAGCGACCTTGACGATCTGCGGGACCGGCTCGTCGCGGCGTGCCTCGGGCAGCCGATGCCGGGCGTGCCGGACCCGGGACATCCGTACCTGCTCATCGCCCGCGACCTGGCACCCGCCGACACCGCCGGCCTCGAACCGGCCCTGGTGCTGGGATTGGTCACGGCCGAGGGCGGGCCGACCAGCCACACCGCGATCCTGGCCCGGACACTCGGTATCCCGGCCGTGGTCCGCTGCGCGGACATCCTGGACGTGAACGACGGCGCGTTGGCCAGTCTCGACGGTGCGAGCGGCGTCGTGGTGGCCGGCGTCTCCGCGCAGACGGTGGCCACCGTCAACGCGGACCGGGTCGCGGAGATCGAACGCCGCGCCCGCTCCCACGGCCCGGGGCGGACCGCGGACGGGCATCCCGTCGCGCTACTGGCCAACATCGGCTCCGCCCGGGACCTCATCGGCGAGGTGGAAGGCGTCGGTCTGTTCCGCACCGAGCTGCTCTACCTCGACCGTAGCGACCCGCCGTCGCACGACGAACAGGTCGCCGCGTACCGCGACGTCTTCGCCGCGCTGCCCGGCCGCAAGATCGTCGTACGCACCCTCGACGCCGGCGCCGACAAGCCGCTGCCGTTCCTGCGTCTGGCCGACGAACCCAACCCCGCGCTGGGCATCCGCGGTCTGCGCGTCTCGCGGCAGACACCTTCCGTGCTCAGCACGCAGTTGGCCGCGATAGCGGCGGCGGCCGCCGCGACGGACGCCGACGTGTGGGTGATGGCGCCGATGGTCGCCACGGCGGCGGAGGCGGCGGCGTTCGCTGAGTCCTGCCGTGAGCATGGCCTGCCGACCGCCGGCGTGATGATCGAGGTGCCGGCGGCGGCCCTGCGCGCCGGCCAGGTGCTGCACCACGCGGACTTCCTCAGCATCGGCACCAACGACCTCAGCCAGTACACGTTCGCTGCGGACCGCATGTGCGGCGACATCGCCGACCTGCTCGACCCTTGGCAGCCCGCGCTTATCACGCTCCTCGCCTCCTGCGCGGCAGCCGGCATCGAGGCGGGCAAGCCAGTCGGCGTGTGTGGAGAGTCCGCAGCGGATCCCGACTTCGCTCTTGTGCTGGCCGGACTGGGCATCACCAGCCTCTCCATGGCGCCCCGCAGCATTGCGGCGGTGCGCGAGTCCCTGGCCGCGCACACCCTGGACGAGTGCCGTCGGATCGCCGAGGCAGCCCTTGCCGCCCCCAGCCCGGAGGCGGCCCGGGCGGCGGCTGGTGCATTGCGCCGACTCCGGGTCGGCCAGGGAGTGTCAGCGCGGTGATCCGGTAACCGTGCGTACGACAGCCCCGAAGCGGCGGACACCCATGGACGCCGATTCCCGATAGTGTTCTCTATCACACTGTCCGTGCGTCCTGAAGGGTCTCTGCCATGAGCGTTGGTCGTCGGCGGCTGTCGCGAACTGTCGCCGTTGCGCTGTTCCTCCTCACCGGGGTGGCCCTTCCCGCGGTTCCCGCCGAGGCGGCGAGGACCGGTCCGGACCTCGCGGTCGATGTGTCCGGGACAAGGATCTCCCTGGGGGTCGAGAAAAAGGTTGTCTATGTGAAGGTCAGCAATCTGGGGGACGAGACCCCGAGCGACGTGGTCGTCAATGTCCGCCAGCCGCAGGGGGACCCGGACCCCAAGCCGGTCGCTCTGCTGTGGCATGCGGGGGGTGGGGGCGAGTGCGACGGCGATGTCGGCGGCTTCTACTGCCGACTGATACCGGAGATGGTTCCGGCACCGGGCGAAACCGTGGACTTTCCCATCGACGCGCTTGTCTACGGGACGGCGCCCTACGAGGGCAGGTTCGAAGTCTCGGTCAGCGTCCGGCCGGACGTCGACGCGAATCCGGCCGACAACACCAGATGGTTCCCACTGATGCTGGTCGACAAGCCCAGTGCGGACCTCTCGCTGGTCGCCCGGGACGTGAAGCAGTCAGTGCGGACCGGCGCCGACGGCACGCCCATGCCCACCGGAACGCTGAACCCGGGTGAGACGGGTGCGGTCTGGCACACTGTCGCCAACCAGGGCCGCGAAGCGGTCAGCGGAGTGCGGGTCACGCTGCGTCTGCCCAGGGGCGTGACCTTCACCAGGCAGCCGCCCCAGTGTGTGCTCAGCGACGCCGGGCGGTCGGCCGTCTGCACCTACCCGAGCCTCACACTCGTTCCGGCCGTCGACGACACCGATCCGCACGACGGGATCTATTCGGCGGTCGAGCTGTACAACCTGGTGACGACTGCGCCATCCGCCACCGCGCCGGCGACACTGCGGGGCGGAACCGCGCGGGTGGAGGGCCTCGCCGCGCAGTCGACGAACAACCGATCCACGCCTGCGCGAAACGAGCTTCCGGCGAACGCCGTCGTCGTCCGGATAGCCGACGCGGATCCCAGTGACAACCAGGACGGGTTCGCCGTGGTGCTGGCCGCGAGGAGCGGCGGTGGCCCCGGTGGCGGTGGCGATGGCGGCGGCGGAGGGTTGCCGGTCACCGGGCCGCGGGCCGGGCTGCTCGGCGGAATCGGCATCGCGGCGTTGATGGCCGGGGGTGTGTTGCTCCTCGCTGCCCGTCGGGTCAGGGCGTCAGGTGGAGAGCCGGCGGCGGCCGAGTGACAGGAGCAGGCCGGTGGCGGCCAGGGCCAATCCGGCGGCGGCCGTGTATGCCGGGAGTTCGGTGGGGATGCCGAGGTGGACGGTGATGCCGAGGATGCGGGACAGACCCCAGGGCAGCAGCGCGAGCTGGTCGTTCCACACCGTCAGCGCGCGCTCCAGGCCCACTACCCAGACCAGGGCGGACAGTACGCCGAGGGGCACACCCGCGGCGGTGAGGGTCAGCCCGACGGCGGTTCGGCGGCGCAGGCCGTACCGGTCCCGCAGGATCACGGCGACGACCACGAACAGCCAGCAGAACGCCGCGAACGCCACGGTGACGTACGCCGCGCGCAGACCTGGGGCGGTCCAGAAGGCGAACCAGTAACCGCCCGGTCCGCGCCCTGCGAGCGCCGCCAGCAGCAGCACGCTGCGCAGCAACGCGACACCGCCGACCGCGGCCCACAGGTGGAACGGATCCCGCCGGCCGACGACGAGGCGTACGACGAGGGCGAACAGCGCCCACCCACCGAGGCTGACCAGCAGGTGCGCCGGCGCGGCGAACCAGGTCGACACGAGCCTGCTCGCCACCAGCACCACGGCCGGGATCAGCCACACCAACACCCGGTCCGCCCGCGTCAGGGGCGTCGGCAGCGCGGCGACCCGCCACGGCCGGAGCGCGCCGAGCAGCAAGCCGCGCGCGGCGGCTGCGCCGAACCCGCGCCCGTACCGGCCGAGCAGCACCACCAGCAGGATCGACGCGAGTAACGCCCGGGCCGCCCAGGCCATCGCGGGATCCCGGTCGGCGCGCAGCGCCCCGAGGTCGGCGGCGGTGAAGTTGTACGCGGGCAGGTCCAGGTCGGCGCCGTAGCGCTGCCGGTGCGCGTCGCGCGCGTCGTGGTACGCCGCCGCGGCCAGCCGCCAGTCGTGGCGGGCGGCGGGGGCACCCGTGTCCAGCCACTGCGCGTGCCGCAGCACCATGGCCCGGTACGCGCCCAGCGTCTCGAACAGGTCGACCTGGTAGTCGAGAGTCGCGATGAAGCGGCCCCGCAGTTCGGCGTCCCGCCAGGTCGCCGGTTCGGTCGCGGCGATGAGGTCGCGCATGCGTCGGGCCAGCACGACGGCCTGCGTGCCCTCCTCGATCGCCTCGTCGACGCGGCCGCCGGTCACCGCGTAGATGCTGTCCAGCGCCGCGGAGTCGCCGGTCGGGATGTCCCACTCGAAGATCCACATCATGGGCGGCGGTTCCAGCCCGAGCGCCCGCACCGACCGGTCGGCGTACGGGCCGATGTAGAGGCCCTTGGTGACCGCCTGCCGAGACAGCGCCATCGCCTGCCCGATCGCGGCGACGGTGGCCGGGTCGCCGGAGAACGTGCGATACGCCCAGTCCGCCGTGACCTGCGCCGGGTCGGCGTGCGGGTCCCAGGCCAGACGGCCGACGGCGTACGTGTTGAGGTCGTAGAGCTGCCAGAAACCGGTGCGCAGGTACAGCGACATGGGCCCGGCGCGCAGCGGACCGCCGTCCTGGGTCCAGTTCCAGACACCCTCGACGTTTCCGTTGGCGGCGAGGAACGCGCGCAGCGCCTGGCGGTGCAGCGGGCCGAGGTCGTTGGGCAGCGAGCCGAACGCCTCGAACTCGCGTCGGGCCTGGAACTCCACGATGCGGCGGTGCCCGCCGCCCAGCAGGGTGGTGTTGAGTGGTAGGTGGCTGTAGAAGTCTCCCAGGGTGTACTTGGTGGACACGATCAGGTGCCTGTCGTCGAGCCCGTCGAGGACCTGCGCGTACGACTCCGGGTTGGTGTGCAGGTCGCCGACGGCGCCGACGCCGACCGTCCAGGTTCGGAAGATGATCTCCTTCCCGGCTTGGCCCGCGGTGTCCAGCAGGGCCCGCAGCATCGTGCGCACGGACGCTTCCGTGGTGACCGCGAGCCGTGACGAGTAGTCCCAGCCGGTCCCGGCGTACACCTCGCCGCCCTCGCCGACGCGGACCATCAGGCCGTCGACGAACGGCATGCTCTCGAACAGCTCGGCCAGACCGGCCTGGTAGACCGCCCACAGTCGGGGGTCGGCCGCGTCGAGGCCGCCGACGGTCCGGGTCAGGTACTCCTCCAGCGGAGGTGACACCGCGAGCATGTCGGTCAGCAGGAAGACCCGCACGCCCATGTCCTCGGCGTACCGGAAGACGGGGCCGAACGCCGCGACCATCGCCCGTGCGCGGTCGACGTGCGGGTCGCCGGGCGGGTAGACCGCGTGCCCGTCGCCGACCTTCGCGAACGTGACGTACTCCAGGAAGCCGGGCACGACGATGCCGTTGAACCCCTGCGCCACCGAGTGGTCGACGAACTGCCGAAACTGCGCGTCGATGCGGGCCACCGCGGCGGCGTCCACCCACGGCGCGCGAGGCAGCACGCCCGACCCGACGATGTCGGTGTTCAGGCCGTAGTCGTCGCCGGCGGCGAAGACGGCCGGGTCGGGCTCGCGCCCCACCGAACCCGCGTCGGTCAACCGCAGGCCGAGCCGGGGCGTGACCACCCGACCCGCGTCCGCCGCGGGGAGCACCTCGGCACCGGAGCGGATCCGGTCGGCCAGCCGGTACATCCCGGCCGCCATGCCCGCGACGTCGCCACCCTGGACGGTCAGCTCGGTGCCGTGCACGTCGAGCCGGTACGACTCGGGGGCCCCGCCGAGAGTGGCCAGCAGGCCCGCCCGCAGCGTGTTGACCGCCGACAGGTCCGTGACCGTGGCGGTGCCCGGCGCGGCCGTGGCGGACCTGCCGGACGCGACCGGGGAGAGCACCGGCCGGGGCAGGCCGCGGGTGACGACCGCGTCGGCGACGGCGGCCGCGGCCTTCCTGACGCGCGGCTCGTCGGGCACGACGAGTGATGCCAACGGCGGGACCGGTGCGGGTGTCCGCTCCGGCGCGGCGACGGCGTCCTCGCGCGGCACCGCGGCGGGGGAGTGGCTCAGCCCCAGCGCGTCGCCGACGCCCCAGGCCACGGCCGCGCCGAGCACCAACAGGACCGCCACGGCGACGAGCAGCGGGTACGGCCTGCGGTCCGGGGCAATGTGAGCCACGCTCGCATGGTAGTAGCCGCATCGACCGCCGTCCTCGGCGTGCGGCAGTCATCCGCGCTGCCGCCGGCGGCGACGGCGCGGTCGTCCGCAGTCGGTCCAGAGTGTGATCACGGCGGCGATGGTGGTTGACACCACAAATATCCATCCGCAAGTATCGATGGATATTCGTGGTGCACGGAACGTGCGCCGTATCGGGGGACGTCTGTGTCCCAAGAACGGGGAGGTCGGATGAGACGAGAGCATCGACGTTTTCTGGGCGCTCTGGCGACCGGCGTGATCGTCGCCGGCGGGTTGACGACTCCGGCTTCGGCGTCAGCGGATGATCCGGAGGGCGGCCGCAACGCGGGGCAGGCTTCGGGGCTCGTCAGGGCGACGCCGGCGCAGGAGGTGGCGGCGGAGATCGGAGAGATCGCCGAGCGCGGCTACCGCGACATCTTCGCCGGTTTGAAGATCGACAGGGACGCGGGCAGGGTCACTCTCCACGTCACCGATCGCGGCAAGGCCGACCAGCTCGTGGGGCGCGCACTGGCCGACGTCTCGGCCGCACAGCGTGCCACGGCGCCTGTCGATATCCGTATCAGTCGCTACTCGCGCGTACAGATGGAGAAGGCGAGCAGTCAGATCTGGAAGGCGGCGAGCACCCACCGCGCGACGGGCCTCAAGGTGTACTCGATCGTGCTGCCCAGTGACGGCCGGGGCCTTCAGGTGCGGGTGAACGATCCCAAGGCGGTCGGGCCGCTCTCCCAGACGGTCGCGGCAGCGGTGGGCAGCGCGATGGCCGCGGCGGACATCGAGTATGTGGCCGGCAACCCCATTCACAATGTGAGTAGGGAGAGTCCCAGCGCGCCGTACCCGGGCGGAATCCCGATCAGATGGGGCTGGGAAGCCTCCGGCTGGACCTGCACGGCGGCCTTCGGCGTGCGCAACCCATCCGGCACCGAATATCTGCTCACCGCCGAGCACTGCTACGACAACGGTGACGACATCGAGTCGATGGACGGCGACAACATCGGCGAGATCAAGGCCGAGAACGACCTGAACGACGCCGCCATCTTCAACGTGAACACCTCCTCGGGCGTCTGGGTCAACGACGACTACGTCTTCGACGTCCGCTCGGGCCAGTACTCGTGGGACGGCGAACTCGTCTGCCAGAGCGGATACACCAGCTACCCGAACCGCTGCCAGATCGAGGTGGTGAACGAGTACGTCCAATGGTCGGACGACACCGGGAAGGTTCGCCAAGGCGTCGAGGGTCATCGGTGCGCGGGATGCTCGTCCGTCGCGCACGGTGACAGCGGCGGACCGGTATGGTCGATCCGGTCGGACGGGTTCGTCGCCGCGCGTGGCATCGTCAGTGCCGGCAGTGTGCCGGTTCAGGAGGGCGTCTCCTACGAGTACATCCTCTGGACCGAGGTACCCCCGGCGTTGACGGCGCTCGGCGTCTCACTCCAGACGTCGTAGGAAGCAGACTGGTTGGGCGTGGCGGGCCTGATCCCGCCACGCCCAGCGTCAAGGAGGTCGATCCATGACGAGGAACGTCGCACTCTCCGCAGCCGTCGTCGGTGCCGTCGGAAGCCTGGTCGCCATCGTCGCTCTTCCCTGGGCCGACTACGGCGACATCGCGGTGCCGCTCAGCAGATTCCCCGGTTGGGGTTTGTACGTGGGCAGTGTGGTGGCGCTGCACGCGTGTGTCGTCTGGGCCGTACTCGCTCGGACCGCCCGACAACCACTCACCCTGGCAGCCGTCGCCGTCCTGAGTCTGGTCGCCGTCGGATCGGCGATCCTCCTCCTGCTCGGCTACGACGACGCGTCGGCCTTGTTCAGTGGAGCGGTGCCCACGGTAGTGGCCCGGCCGGGCCTCGGTGGCATCGTCGCGGTCCTGGCGATCCTGGTCAGTGCCGGTGCGGCGGCGGTCAGCGGCGCGGGTCGTCGCACGACGGCGGTGGCGCCGGCGCAGGCTCGCCCGTAGCGCCGACACGGCGGGCGAGAGCGAAGCCCGACCGAGGGGGAGCCGGACACGACGTCCACTGCCTAGGATGCCGACGTGAGTAGTGATTTCGGTTTCTGGAAGCGCGGTCTGGGTGATCCCGAGGAGATCTTCGACAGGCTCGCCGAGGGCGACACCAGCGACCTGCTCTCCAGCTCGGACGTGGGACGGTTCCGAGACGGGCTGCTCGCTCGCTGGGCGGACCTCGAAGACGTGTTGGAGCCCTCGGAGTTCGACCTCGCGGACAGCCCGGATGACGCGCTGAAGTATGTGCTGCTGACGCTGTCCGTCCGCCAACTCGACTATCTGCCAGAGGTCCTGTCCATGGCGAAGGACAACGGCCTCGTCGGGTTCAGTGGCGTGGCCGGCGAGCCCATCTAGGGCGTGTGTCAAGCCCCTGGCCGGCCTGCGGCGGGCCCAGACGACGCCCGGCTGCGTTGGAGATGGGCCCGGACACAACACCGGTATCCGAGCCCATCTCCGCCTTGCCGGATCGCCGCCTGGACTCCGCCTCGGCTCGACCGAGGGCCTTGACACACGCCCTAGGCGTTCTGCCACTGCTCCAGGTACTCCTCGGCGGTGATGCCGAGCAGGACGATGTCGTGCTGTCGACCCCGCCCGAAGTGGCTGCGGCGTCGGCGTCCCTCCTCGACGAAACCCAGGCGTTCACAGAGCCGCAGTGACGGGCGGTTGAACGGCAGCACCTCGACGTTGCACTTCTGGTAACGCCGCTCGCTGAACATGTAGCGCAGCAGGAGGACGGCCGCCTCGGTGGCGTGCCCCCTGCCGCGCCGCTCCGCGTCCAGCGCGATGCTCGCGCCGAAGGTGCCGTTCCAGGGTTGCGCCATCCGGGTCGACACGGTGCCGAGGACCTCCTCATCCTGGGTGTCGACGATGGCGAGGGTGAACTCGTCGTCCTCGCGGGCGGTGATCTCGGGGGAGGTGCGCCGCTGGAACACCGTGGCCGGCCGGGGTGGTACGACGCCGCCCTGTTCGGCGTAATCGGCGTCCTCGGCGATTCGGCGCAGGACCGGCCAGTCACTCGGCTCCAGGGCGCGTAGCCGGACGCTCGTACCGGTCCACGGATGCATCGTCGTCACCTCTCCGTCGAGCCGTCCCTGAGGGAAGCTCAATATAGGACGGTTGAGTGACGGAAAATACCACCAAATAGATTGTTGGGGCCTAGATCGTCCGGAAGTCACTGAAAGTGTCACGTGTGGTACTCCCAGGCCATGACATAATCACCGCGATGGATGAGCATGGCCGTGAAGCCCAGTCGGTGGCCCGTTTCAACCAGTGGGCACCGAGCTACGACGACGATGGCGTGCAAAGGATCTTCGCACCCCTGCATCGGACCACCCTCGACTGGGTGGCCACGTTGACGACCGAGCCGGCGTCGCTGCTGGATGTCGGCTGCGGCACCGGGGCCCTGCTGGAGACGGCGGCGTCCCGCCTCCCCGGCGCGCGCCTGGTCGGCGCCGATCCGGCCGAGCAGATGGCGCGCATCGCCCGTCGGCGACTACCCGTCGGCGCGCAGGTGGTCTGCGCCGGCGCCGACCCGCTGCCCTTCGCCGACGGCACCTTCGCCGTGGTGGTCAGCACCATGGCGTTCAACTTCTGGCCGCGTCCCGTCGAAGGGCTGCGGGAGGCGGCCCGGGTGCTCGCCCCGGGTGGGCTGCTGGTGATCGCCGACCTGTTCGCGGTGGGCTGGCTGCGTCCCGTCGCACCGATGGTGGGTGCCGGTAACCGGCCGCGCAGCCGACCCGCGATGGGCCGGCTGCTGGCCGATGCCGGCCTGCGGGTCGTCGGGTGGCGCGCGGTGAGCCGGCGTGGGCCGGTGCCGATCCTGCACGCCGTGGCGGCGACCCGCAGGTGACGCTCAGCTCGCGGTGATGGTGCTGCGCCAGCCGCCCCGGCGGAACGCGATGTCGCCGGCGTAGTCGGGCGGGAGGCCGAACTCGGCCAGCCGGGTGCCGGCGTCGATCGTCACGTCGACCGTCGCCACGCTGGAGGGGCGCAGGGCGTTCTGGTACGCCAACGTCACCTCGCCGCGGCGTCCGGCGGCGTAGATCGGAGCGCTCGGCACCTCGGTGACCGGGGTGGCCGCCGGTTCGGTGACCAGGGCGGTACGCCTGTGGTCCAGCCCGGCGCCCTGAAAGGCCATGGTGATCCGGCTGCGGCCCTCGGCGTCGGCCACGACGGACTGGGTGGCGGCCACCGGCCGTACCTTCAGGCCGAGCAGCTGGGCCTGCGCCACCAGCGACAGGTTGGTGGTGCCGTACCAGAGCTGGAAGAACGCCTCCTGGGGTACGCCGTCGCGCGATTGCAGCAGCGTCAGGCCCATGGTGCTGACGTGCCGTCCGGGCCACCGGTGACCGTTGACCTCCACCCGTCCGCAGTGGTGGTCGGAGACCAGCAGGTAGCCCAGGTCCGGGCTGGGTGGGAACGGTGCGATCTCGTAACGTGCGGGCACCGCCGCGCGCAACTCGGTCAGCGGCGCGAGCAGCATCTCGTTGAACTCGTAGCAGTCCTGCTCCACTGTGGACACCAATCGGGTGCTGGTGGTCGCGGACGCCGCGGACGCGTGGAGGGCCACGGCGGCCGCGACGACCAGCGGGCACAGTGCGATGGCGACGGCGCGTAGCGCCGCCCGTGGGTATCTGGTCATGGTTCCCGCCCTTCGGTCCGACCCGGGTCGGGTCCGTCACCTCCGAATTCTTCAGCGCCGCCGGCTGTGGGCGGCAGACCAACCGACCTGACCGATGGGCCAGCGCCGGTCGGGGTCGCCGAACGGGCAGGGGCCGGACGGGCACCCGATGTGCGACGGTGGGGTGCGAGGAAGGGAGGGCGGCGTGGTCGACGAGAGCCAGCTGGCGGCGACGATCCGGGAGACCACACTGCCCGGCGGGCTGCGCGTGATCACCGAGACCGTGCCGTCGATGTCGTCGGTGGCCCTGGGCGCGTTCGTCGACGCCGGCTCCTGCGACGAACCGGCCGCCCTCGGCGGCCTCTCGCACTTCCTCGAACACCTGCTCTTCAAGGGCACCCAGCGACGCGACGCCCTCCAGGTGGCCCGTGCCATCGACGCGGTGGGTGGCGACTCCAACGCGCAGGCGTCCAAGGAGCTGACCTTCTTCCACGTGCGGGTGCGCGACACCGAGCTGCCCCTCGCCGTCGACCTGCTGCTCGACCTGCTCACCAGCCCACGACTGGAGGCCGACGACGTCGAGGCCGAGCGGCGGGTCATCCTCGGTGAGCTGGCGATGCAGGAGGACGACCCGGGCAACGTGGTACGGACGCTGCTGGGCCGGGCGATATTCGGCGACGGCTCGCTGGCCCGCCCCGCGGTCGGCACCCGTGAGTCCGTCCTGGCGATCGACGCCGACGACGTGCGCGACTTCTACCACCGGCACTACCGGCCCGACCGGGTGCTGATCGCCGCGGCCGGCAACGTGCGCCACGACGATCTGGTCGAGCTGGCCGCCGCGGCGGTGGACCGCGCCGGATGGCGGGGCACGGCCGCAGGCGTGGACGCCGCCGCCGTCGACGTCCGGATGCGCGACGGCGGGCCGCGGGTGCGGGCGCTGCACCGGCCGTGGGAGCAGGCGCACGTCACGCTCGGCGTGCGCGGCCTGGGCCACACCGACCCCCGGCGGTACGCGATGACGGTGCTCGGCACGGCCTTCGGTGGCGGCCTGTCCTCGCGCCTCTTCCAGGAGGTACGCGAGAGGCGCGGACTGGCCTACGCGGTCGGCTCCTACGCGACGAGCTACCGGGAGACCGGCACCTTCGTGCTGTTCGCGGGGTGTGCGCCCGCGAAGGTCGACGACCTGCTCGCCTGCCTCGGTGAACAGGTCGTCGACCTGCGGGGGCGCGGCCTGACCGGCGATGAGCTCGACCGTGGAAAACGGCAACTGGCCGGCAAGTTCGTGCTCGGCCAGGAGGACACCTATTCCCGCATGACCCGGATCGCGAGCAGCCGGCTCTTCACGGGCGTCGCGGAGTCGGTGTCCGAGGTTCTCGACGGTATCGCCGCCGTCCGCGCGGAGGACGTCGACGCGGTGGCGGCCGAGCTCTGGGACGTCGGTCGGTCACGCCTCGCCGTCGCCGGGCCGATGGACCCGGACCACGACTTCGCGGCGGTGCTTCCGTGACGAGCCGGCGCGGCGCAGCGTCGGGTCGTTCCGCCAGTCGTGGGTCGTGGGCTCCGATCCGGGTCGCGGCCCGTTGGTCGCCACCCTTGCGGTCGGAGACGGCGTACGCGAGACTGAAAGCCCTCGTCGCCGCCGGGGATACGGCCGGTGCGGCGGGGCGGTCGCTGTCGGCGCGGTGGAGCGTGCCGAAACGAGCTGCCACAGCTGGCCACTGTCAACACGGGCCTCTGAATCCGCGACGACGGTCTCGATGCGGTTCATCGTGATATTCCGTGACGCGGACGGGCACGGGCCTGACAGTGGACGGTGTGGCAGGGTTCCCGTCGGCCGGGTGGAGCCGGCCGACGGGAACCCAGAAGTGCCCTACCGGGTCAGGAAAGCCCGCCGATGGCGGCCTGACGGGTCGCGACCAGCTCGTTGACCGGCATGTCGACGAAGTTGCCGCGCACGCCGGTGAACGTGCCGTAGCCGGCCTCCGGGCCGTTGAACACGGCCTGCATGAACTGGTAGCCGGCGCCGACGCCGAGGATGAAGCCGGCGACGGTCGGGCAGGTCATCGTCGGGACGGTGGCCTGCACGGACTCCAGCGGCCGCAGGTAGTCGCTGTCGACCTCCGGCAGCAGGTTCTGGGCGACGGTCTCGATGCGGTTCATCGTTCTTCCTCCCTTGGTAGGTGTACCGGTGTTCCGGTGACTTCTACGTTAGGAAGGCGAGGAGGGAGAATCATCCCTCATATTGTTGGTTTGGATCGGGGCCTGCCGGGGGCATGATGGTCGATCGCCCCCGACAGGCCTGGACTCCTCAGCCGCGCGTCACCCGGGCGGCGCTGACCAGGCACACGGCGGCCGGCAGCAGCCCGACGACCCAGGCCCAGTCCTGGTCTCGCAGCAGGTAGTAGCCCACCAGCGCGGCCACCAGCGCGATCCCGTAGACGTTCAGTGTCGCCGTCGCGGCACGGGCCGGCTCGGTGTCGGCGCCGGAGCGTCGGCGCTGCGACGAGTTGAGCCACACCAGCGCGCCGACGAAGAAGATGACGCTGAAGCCGAGGGCGGTCTGCACACCCGACGGCAGGCGGCCCGCGCCGACGAAGATGAGGACGGTGACCGCGGCCAGGGCCAGCAGACCCGCCACGTAGCGGGTCCGGGCCGAGTCGCGAGGTCCACCATGGGCATCGGGTCGTGCGGTCATCCGCGTTCTCCTTCCGCTGTCGCGGCCACCGGGGTCGTGTCGGGGATGTCGAAGTAGGTCGACATCGCGGCCGTGCCGGAGATGACGGCGATGAACGCCTCCCGGGCCGACCCCAGTTGCTCGTTGAAGGCCATCATCGCCTCCGCCTGCTGGAAATAGTCCTCCACGTCACGATCGGGATTGTAGAAGAACCGGACATACTCCAAGAAACCGGAAATCATTTCGTGATAGCCGGCGTGGTACCCCTCCAGTGCCCGCTCGGCCAGGTCGGGCCGGCGCACCGCGACGTCGGCGGCCCGCGCGGCCGGGTGGGAGGCCAGGATGGACAGGCAGACCCCGCCGGAGAACAGCGGGTCGATGAAAGCGCCGGCGTCACCGACCGCGAGCCAGCCGGGCCCGGAGAACCGATCGGTGAGGTACGACCAGTCGCGCGTGGTGCGGAACTGGTCGACCTGCTCGGCGCCGGCCAGCAGGTGCTTGAGCTGACGGCTCTCCGCGATGCCGCGCGCGTACAGCTCGGCGATGTTGACGTCGGCGGCCTTGACCGTCTCGGTGGGCGTCACGAAGCCGACGCTCAACGTCGGCGGCGTGGTGCCCACCGGGATCGCCCAGAACCAGCCGTCGGTGACCTTCTCGACGAGGATGTTGCCCTCCTGCCCGGCCGGCAGGTCACCGGTGGGGGAGAAGTACGTCCAGTAGGCGAGACTGCGCAGGTCCTCCTGCCAGCTGACGGCGGCCAGGTGCCGGGTCAGCGCCCGGGCCTGCCCCGAGGCGTCGACCACCAGCGCCGCGCGCACCACCCGGGGCGCCGAGTCCCCGATGGTGTACGACACGCCGACCACCCGGTCGTCCTCGATGACCGGCAGCCCGACGGTGGCCTGGAACCGCACCTCCGCGCCCAGCTCGACCGCGCGGTCCAGCAGCAGCTTGTCGAATTCGGCGCGGCGCACGTGGTACGAGTACGGGTAGGGCCCGCCCAACTCGGCGAAGTTGACGTTCCACAGCTCGCGCTTGGCGCCCCAGACCAGGCTCAGCCCGTTCTTCTTGGGAAAGCCGTAAGCCTCCAGGCGTTCCAGCAGCCCCAGGTCCTCCATCACGCTGAGCATGCCGGTGATCAGCGACTCGCCGATGTGGTAGCGGGGGAAGGTCTCGCGTTCCAGCACCAGCACGCGGTGCCCACGCTGGGCGAGCTGGCCGGCGGTGCACGAGCCGGCGGGACCACCGCCGACGATCACCACGTCGAAGAACTCGTCTCCGGCGGTTCCCGATCCGGTCGGATCTGCCATGGGAAGTCTCCTTCGTTCTCGGTTCTCAGGCTTCGGAGGTGGGCGGACGGGGGATCGCGCAGGCCGCGGTGCCGCCCGGCAGTCGCGTCCGGTTGTCGGCCACCAGGCGGTAGACGCCGGCGGCGAGCCAGCGGGTCGGGGGCAGGGCCAGCAGCACGCCCACCGGTCGCCAGGCCGGCCGGCCGACCCGCAGCAACCGCGCGAACGCCTGCGCGCCACCGTGCACCCGGCCCGCGGCGTCGATGTAGAGCACCTCGTGGTCGGCGCGCTCGGCGGTCACGCCCAGCGGTGCCAGGTCGACGGTCTGGTACGCGGCGATCGTCACGTCCGGCCGCACCCAGCCGCTGATCCGGTTGATCGACTGGGTACAGAAGCCGCAGTCGCCGTCGTACAACATGATCGGCCCGGCCGGGGCGGCCGGGATCCGGCGGGGGGACGCGTGGTCAGCCAACGGGACCTCCGGTGGGTTGTGGTGCCAGCGCGCCGAGCGCGGCGTGCCCCTGGCACAGCAGGCCCTGCTGCTGGGCGAAGACCACGGCCTGGGTGCGGTTGTTGACGCCGAGCTTGCGCAGGATGCTCAGCACGTGGCTGTGCACGGTGGCCGCGGAGATGAACAGGTTCTGCGCGATCTGCTTGTTCGGATGGCCCTGGGCGAGCAGGCTCAACACGTCCAGCTCGCGGTCGGTCAGGGAGTAGTCGACTGTCGACTTCGAGTGCGCGCAGGCCAGTCGGCACAGGGCCGTGGCCAGGGTGGCCAGGATCGACGGCGGCACGAAGGGGTGACCGGCGGCGACGGCGCGTACGCCGATCATCACCTCCTCGGGTGGGCTGTCGAGCAGTAACACGCCGCGGGCGCCCGCCGAGATCGCCTGCGCCATCTCACCGGCCGACTCGAAGGCGGTCACCACGATCACGCCGCCGTGCCGGCCACGGTTGCCGGGGGCGGTCGCCAGCCGCGAGAGGTCGCCGGCGGACAACTCGATCGGCACCAGGCCGACCGCGCCGAGCGCGCCGCGCAGCCTCATGCACATGACGTCGACCGAGTTCACGACGACGACGTCGTGGGCCAACCGCGGCGCGCGAAGCACGTCGATGATCCGGTCGAACGTCGTCGGGTATCCATCCAGGACGATGACGGTGGTCACCGCGGCCTCCCCGCTGTGGGTCCAGGTCAGGCAATTGGGTGCCGATTGGACAGGAAGAGCATCACCGGCTCCTCGTTGACGTCCCGGCCGGACGATCGGGCGACCAGGAACTGGGTCCGCCTCGCCCCGGTGTCGTGGCGCTGGCTGTGCGTGATGTAGTTCAGCAACGTCAGGTAGGCCACCGAGACCTGGATGTCCTCCTTCTCCAGTGCGGACTCCTGGGTGATCTTGATGATCTCGTTCATGGTGTCGAAGACGATCTTCTCGCCGCGCCGGTTCGGGTGCCAGAACGCGTGCCGCAGCGTGCGCTCGCTGGCGACCAGCACCTCCTTCCACTCCGTGACTCCGCCGTCGGCCAGCTCGTCCCGGAAGAGCAGGTGGTTGTCGTAGGTGCCCGGCTGCGGCGCGAAGAAGCGCCAGTCGGGCAGGAACACGCCGTGCGGGTCGAACCGCTCGGACAGCTTCGACTTGCGCGTCGGGTCCTGCTTGATGGCACTCGCCACGAACCAGGTCCCCAGCACGCCGTAGAGCGCCATCCTGCGGATCGCACCCCGGTTGATCCGACTCATCTCGATCACCGCTCCCTTCCGGACTGGTGGTCCGCCGGATGCAGCGTCCGCTGCTCCCGGACGGCCCGGACGACGCTCTGCACCGCGGCGACCACCCGCGCCGCGGGCTCCTCGTGGGTGATCAGCTCGATGTGCTCGACGTCGTCGACGATCTCGTGCACCGCGTCGTCGGAGAGCCGGGCCAACTCCTCCTGCAACTGCAGGTGCACCGGGTCGCCGGTGACCGTCGCGCCCGCCGTCAGCACGTACAGCCGGCACTGCGGCGGCAGCTTCGCGTCGCGTACCTCGGCGTTGACGTCGCTCTGCCACGCCTCGAACTCGGCGTACGAGCCGTGCCACATCTGCCGCGTGCAGAAGGCCGCCTTCGCCGACAGGCGTGCCTCCTCGGGCAGGCCGTCGATGCGGAAACGCCGGTCGCTGTTCGGGTTCAGCCGGATCATCCCGATGGTGCTCTGCCACATCGAGTCGCGCAGGTACTGCTCCACGAACGGCAGGCCGACGCGCTGGCGCTGCGAGCGCACCAGCTCCTCCGGATGCGCCACGTCGGCGAGGACCAGGCCGGCCACCCGCTCCGGGTGCCGCTCGGCGAAGTGCCGTACCAGCAGACCGCCGTACGAGTGGGCGACCAGCACGTACGGCGGCCGGGCGCCCACCGCGTCGAGCAGCGCCTCCAGGTCGTCCGTCGTGCGCTCGGCCGTGCGCGGCAGCTCGCCCGGCGCGCTGCGGCCGATTCCGGCGCGGTCGTAGGCGACCGTGGGCGCGAACCCGGCCACCCCCTCCTGGATCCACGCCCACAGCTCCAGCGGGGTGGCCATTCCGCTCTCGAACACGACGGTGGGCCCGGGCTGCTCGCCCAGGCCGGTGGTGTGCACCCGCAGGGTGCGGCCACCGATGTCGACGTCGCCACCGGGGCCGGGGATCAGGCGGCGGTCGCGGCGGGTCGCAGCCGCCTGGTAGACGGCCCCGGCCACCAGGGCCACGGCGCTGACGCCGAGCCCCGCGGCCAGGATTCGCGGCATCGTGGTGGGCATGGCGGTCCTCCGGTCTCAGGAGGCGGTGGACGCCGACAGCGCCGGCACCGCGGTGAACTGCGTACGCACCAGCCGCTCGTAGAGCGTGTCGGTGGCGAGCAGGTGGGCGTGGGTGCCCTGGGCGCGTACGGCGCCGTTCTCCAACACGACGATGTGATCGGCCTGCACCACCGTGGACAACCGGTGGGCCACGGCCACCACCGCCCGGCGTTCGGCGATCTCCGCGACCGCGGTCCGCAGCGCGAACTCGGCCTCGGCGTCGAGTTGGGAGGTCACCTCGTCGAGCAGCAGCACGTCGGGGTCGGGCACCAGCATCCGGGCGATGGCGATCCGCTGCCGTTGACCGCCGGAGAGCGTGCGGCCCTCCTCACCGACGGCGGTGCCCAGGCCGTCCGGGAGGGTGCCGATCCAGTCGGTCAGGCTGGCCTGCCCGACGGCCTCGGCGACCCGGGCCGCCGGCGCGTCCGGCTCGGCGAAGCGGATGTTCTCCTCGATGCTGCCGTCCATCACCCGCGACTCCTGCTCGACGAACCCGATGCGGCTGCGCAGCGTGTCGAGGGGGATCTCCCGCACATCGGTGCCGTCGAGCAGCACGCTGCCGGCGGGCGGCTCCCACAGCCGGGTCAGCAGGCCGAACAGCGTCGACTTGCCGGAGCCGGACGGGCCGACGATCGCCACCAGGCCCTGCCGAGGCACGTCGAAGGACACCCCGCGCAGCACCGGGCGGTCCGGCAGGTAGCCGAACCGCAGGTCGCGTACCCGCAGCAGCGGTGCGCTCGGCGCGGCCGGCATGGCCGGGGCGGGCGACACCGGGGCCGGCGGCGTGGTGGCGTCGTCCTCCTGCGGGAAGCGCAGCAGCATGTCGATCCGGCTCACCGAGGCGAGCCCCTGCTGGAGTTGGCCCATCGCCGCGAAGAAGCTGACCAGCGGCGCGATCAGGTAGAACAGGTAGAGCAGGAAGGTCGCGAACTCGCCGATGGTCAGCGCGCCGGAGCCCATCCGCACCGCGCCGACCGCGAAGACCACAGCGAACGAGCCCTGCACACCGGCGTCGGCCGTCGGCGCGAGCAGGGCGTTGAGTCGTACCGTACGCATGCCGGCGTCGTGCGCGGCGACGGCCTTCTCGTTGACCCGGTCGGCCTCGCGCTGCTCGGCGCGGCTGAGCTTGATGGTCGTCACCGCCGCGAGCGCCCGTTGCAGGTCACTGCCCAGCTCGCCCACCCGCGACTGGGTGGCCTCGGTGGCGATCCGGATCCGGCGGGCCAGCGCCACGCTGCCGCTGGCGGCGACCAGGACGCACAGCAGCGCGGTGAGGCTCAGCACCGGGTCGATGACGGCCATCAGCACCACGGTCGCGGCCACCGTGATGCCGGTCAGGAAGAGCACGGCCAGGCTCTGGGTGAGCGCGGTCCGCAGCAACGACGTGTCGGCGACCAGCCGGGTGAACAGGTCACCGCGTCGGTGCTGCCAGTGCGCCGGCAGGGTGGCGCGCACCAGCCGCATCACGATGGTCCGCCGTACGGCGAGCACCACGTGGGTCCCGGAACGCCCGATGATGTAGGACTGGAAACCGGCGAGGGCGGCCTCGACGACGAACAGCGTGATCAGCACGAGCAGCGTCCCCACCGCGAAGCGCTGCGCGGTGAGCTGCCCGACCAGCCTGCCGATGACGATCGGCTGCACCAGGGCGGCGGCGGAGCCCAGCAGGCCGAGCAGCACCGCCAGGGCCAGCCCGAGGCGGTGCGGCCGCAGCAGGCGCATGGTCACCCGCAGCGGGCCGACCGGCTCTGCCTCCCGGTCCCGCCGATCCCGCTCAGCCACGACGCAGCTTGCGGAAGAAGTCACCGAGCAGGTTCACGTCGCTGGCCGACATGTGCTTCGCGACGTGGACGATGGCCGGGTAGGTGCCGACGAACGAGTACACGAACCGGTTGAGACCCATAAAGACGGCGTTGCCGACGTGGAAGCCACCGCCCATGCCGAGCATGGCCCACGCGGGCAGCTTGGGGGCGGCCATCATCAGCGGCATCGCCAGCTCGCTGGCCACCACACCCCAGCCGGCGGCCTTGGCGAGCCGCGGTCGCGACTTGAGCAGCTCGTAGACGCGCTTGTCGCCGTACACGGTGGTGCGGAAGATGCCCGGCATCGCCATGCCGTTGCGCCACGGCGCGCCGACCAGCTTGGACAGGCCGGCGGCGAAGTACGACAGGTTGGTCTGGCCGGCGAGGAACCAGGCGCAGGCCTCCTTGGCCTTCTCGTCGTTGGCGAAGATCCGACTCGCGGTGAGGGTGGCGTAGGTCAGCAGCGACATGTGCTCGGTGCCGTCGGTGCCGTAGCGGATCCGGAAATGCAGCAGGTAGTTCGTCGCGGCGATGTAGGCGACCGAGACGTCGCGCACCTTCTTGCTGCTGTACGGGTTGATCAGCGCGACCGCCGCGGCGAGGCGGAGCTGGTAGATGAGGTAGATGCCCGGCGGCTTGAACAGATAGTCCAGCAGGTCGCCGAGCTTGCCGGCGGTCAGCTTGTGCCGAGACCGCTCGACCTGCCAGCTCAGCAGGCCGGTGTCGGTGAAGACCTGCGGCTGCGTGAGGAACTCCAACGACGCCAGCGCCAGACCGAGCGAGGAGATCTGCTCGACCTGCTTGAGCGCCTTGTCGACGGGGACTACTTCGTTACCGGCCATCGGCTTCTCCTGCCAACGTCGATCGGGTGGGGGTCGGGGTGCCGAGGCCGCTTGCGACGCCGACGCGCCGGGGAGTCTGCGCCGACTCCCCGGACACGTGGCGAGGTCCTACTAGCGCGTGACCGCCAGGCGGCGGCTCTGCACGAGCTCGGAGACGGTCATCTGGTCGGCGGTCTCGCTGTCGAGGCGGTAGCCGGTCGGGGTCTCCTCGGCACCGCCCCACTTGTGGTACGCGTAGAGGCCGGCGCCGACGGCGACTCCGACGGCGAACGGGGTGAGGACCGGCGCGGCAACGCCGACCAGCTCCAGCGGCTCGAGAACGCCCTCGCCAACGGCGGGGATGTGACGCTCGGCCGCAGCCTCCATACGGTTCATTCAGTCCTCCTGTGGATAGAACCGGCTGTTGTCGAAAACTCTATTCTTCGATCGGTTCCTTCGACTCCACCAAAGTGCTGAACAATGAGCCAAGTATGGTTCGGCGCGGTAATCACGGTAAATACCCGAGTGGGCTGACGGCCTGGTCACATCCGGGTATAGCCAGGTGGCTAGGCCCCCCCTAGCCACCTTTCCGGCCCGTCGGGTACGGTCATTGGAATAGCACCAGAAAATGGGCGTGGATCTATGATTTGTTGCCGGTTCGGGCTGGTTGTGAAACTGCCGAAAAGGAGGCGACCGTGCCGAATTCCGTCGCGTTGACAACCCATCTGCTGGTGCAGTTGGCCGTGGTGCTCGGCGCCTGCCGACTGGCCGGCGCCCTGCTCGGCCGGCTCGGCCAGCCACAGGTGGTGGCCGACATGATCGCCGGGTTCGCGCTCGGCCCGCTGGCACTCGGGCTGCTGGCCCCACCGGTGCAGCAGGCGCTCTTCCCCCGCGAGCTGGAACTCGCCGGCGCCACCGTCGCCCACCCGTCGGCCCAGATCCTGCACGTGCTCGGCCAGCTCGGCGCCACCCTGTTCATGTTCCTGGTCGGCCTGTCCTTCGACAGCGGAGGCGCCATCCGCCACCTGCGCACCGCCACCACCACGGCGGTCGCCAGTCTCGCCGCGCCGCTGGCGGTGGGCGGCCTGCTCGGCCTGGCGATGGCCGGCGGCGCCTTCGGCGTCGCCGCGTCCGACGACGGCTGGTTCGGTCCACACATCCCCGGCTGGCAAGCGGCATGGTTCCTCGGCCTCGCCGTCGCCGTCTCCGCGTTCCCCGTGCTGGCCCGCATCCTGGAGGAGACCGGCGCCACCCGCACCACCGTGGGCACCGTGTCGCTGGCCTGCGCGGCCACCGACGACGCGGTGGCCTGGATGATGCTGGCGGGCCTGATGGCGACCGCCGGCGCCGCCGCCCACCTCGGCGTCCTCGCCGTCGCGGGCGGCCTCGCCTACGTCGCGGTGCTGGTCGCCATGCGTCCGCTGCTGCGGCGCTACGCCCGCTGGGCGACCGAGGGCGGCCACGCGCTGCGCCCCGCAGCCGTCGGCGCGGCCCTCGTGCTGCTGACCGCCTGTGCCGCCACCACCGAGGCGATCGGCCTGCACGCCGTCTTCGGCGCGTTCGTCTGCGGGATGGTCATGCCCCGCGAGCTGCGCGAACACCTCACCGGGCGCATCGCACCCCTGACCACCACGCTGCTGCTGCCGCTCTTCTTCGCCTCGGCCGGCCTGCGCATCGTCACCGACACCCTGCTGGAACCGAGCGGTTGGCTGGTGCTGGCCGCCGTGGTGCTGGTCGCCGTGCTGAGCAAGGGCGGGGTGAGCGCGCTGGTGGCCCGCTGGTCCGGGCTGAGCTGGTCGCAGTCCGCGTCCGTCGGCGCGCTGCTCAACGCCCGCGGCATGATGGAGCTGGTGCTGATCGACGTCGCGCTGCGCGCCGGGCTGATCGGCCCGAAGCTCTACACCGTACTGGCGCTGATGACCATGGTGACCACGTTCGCCGCGGCGCCGGTCTTCGTGCTGACCCGCCGCCGCTGGCCCGCGTCACCCGCGGCCGTCGCGCCGGTGGCCGTCTCGCGGGTGCCCGCCGGATAGCGCCGCCCGGGCGGCGGCCCCGTGACGCCGGCCGCCGCCCGGGACGAACGAGGGGGTCCGTCGACCGAGTGGGCGACCGCCGCAGATCGGCGGGGGGTCCGCAGACCGCCCCGGGCCGCCGCCGCAGACGGACGAGGCGGTCCGTCTGCGGCGGCGGCAGCGCCGACTCACCGTCCGACCAGTGCCGCCAGGTCGACCTTGTCGTGGGCGGTACGCGGCAGCGCCGCCATCCGGCGGATCCGGCTCGGCACCAGGTGGGCGGGGAGACATCCCGCCACGTGGGCCCGTACCTGCTCGGGCGCGAGGTCGGCGCCGGCGCGCGGCACGTAGTAGGCGACCAACTGCAACTCGCCGAGCTGGTTGGCCTCGGCGAGCACCGCGCACTGGGCCACCGCCGGATGGGCCGCGACGGCCGCCTCCAGCTCGCCCAACTCCACCCGGAACCCGCGCAACTGCACCTGGCGGTCGCGGCGACCCAGGTAGTGCAGCCGCCCCTCGGCGTCCTGCCGTGCCCAGTCGCCACTGCGGTAGTACCGCTGCCCGTCCAGTGTGACGAAGCGTTGCGCGGTCAGCTCCGCGCGCCCCAGGTACCCGTGCGACACCGACGCACCGGTCACCAGCATCTCGCCCGCCGCACCGACCGGCACCGGGCGCAGATGCTCGTCGACCAGGCGGACCCGCAGGTGCGGCAGCGGTCGGCCGATCGGCGTGGCGCCGGGCAGCGTGGCCGCCTCGTCGTCCAGCGCCGCGAACGTGACGTGCACCGTGGTTTCGGTGATGCCGTACATGTTGACCAGCACGGCCCCCGGGGCCACGGCCAGCTCCCGCCAGGCCCGCACCGCGCCGGTGTGCAGGGCCTCGCCGCCGAAGACGACGTAGCGCAGCTCGGGCAGCGGCTCCGGGTGGACCTCCAGCTCCGCGACGAGGTGCCCGAACGCGGTGGGCACCTGGCTGAGCACGGTGACCCCCTCGTCGGCGAGCAGCTCGCCGAACGCGCGCGGGTCGGCCGCCACCCACGGCGGCACGATCACCACCCGGCCGCCGTGCAGCAGCGCACCCCACAGCTCCCAGACGCTGAAGTCGAAGCTGTGCGAGTGGAACATCGTCCACACGTCGGCGGCGGACAACGTGAATCGCTGCGCGCAGGCGTCCATCAGCGCACCCACGTGCGCGTCGCCGACCACCACCCCCTTCGGCGTCCCGGTGGAGCCGGAGGTGTAGATGACGTACGCCGTGCCGGGCGGCACCGCGCGCGGCGGGCCGCCGCCGGTGCGGACCACCGTCGGCCGCCCGGTGTCCGGGTCGACCTGCACCAACGCGTCGATCCCGGCGTCGGCGACGATGTACTCCTGCCGGGACGCGGGATACGCCGGGTCGATCGGCACGTACCCGCAGCCGTGCTCCAGGATGCCGAGGATCGCCACGACCACCTCGGCGCAGCGGGGCATCCGCAGCCCCACCAGGGTGCCCTCGGGCACCCCGGCGTCGGCGAGGTGGCGGCGCAGCTCCCGCGCGGCGGCCGCCAGCTCCCCGTAGCGCAGTTCCCGGTCCCCGTCGGTCACGGCTACCGCGTCCGGGTCACGGGCGACCTGCTCGGCGAAGCGCCGCGCCAGCGTCAGCACGGCACGGCCCGGCGTCGCATCGATGCCTCCCCGACCGCGCCCACCAGTGCTGCGGGGGACCGGGTGAACAGCAGATCCACGCTGCCGTCGGTGGCGCCGTCGGACCAGCCGATCGTCACCTCGTAACCGGCGTCCTCGCCGAGCGCCGCCAGGCCCTCCGGGTCGACGGCGTCCCGGTCGCCGTCCAGCCGACGCCGGCAGGCCGCGACGGGCATGCCGGTGGCGAGGGCGAACGCCGCGGACACCTCTCCGGCGAGGCGGGCGTTGACCAGACCGGTGACCCGGACGGCCGGCACGCCGTCGGCCAGCGCCGCCGGTAACCCGGCGAGGTCGCAGGGCACCGGGGGAGTGCCGGAGCGGACCGGCGCGGCGGTGTGCAGCACCACGTCGTACCGGTGCCGGGTCAGCTCGTTGTGGAACCGGCCCCGCTTGACCCGGACGTCGACGCACGCCACCCCGTCCAGCCGCGTCGTCGCCTCGGCGAAGAAGTCCGGATCCACCAGCAGCTCCTTGTCCAGCGCCACCGCGCGGGTGACGTCGGCGCGGATCTGCGCCGGGTCGTCACCGGGGGCGGCGCGCAGCAGCCGCACCGCGGTCTGCATGGTGAAGGCCAGGCGGGCGTTGCGGACGTCGCCGACGAACACCGCGCCACCGGGGCGCAGCAGCCCGACGACGCGGGCCAGGACGGCGTCGAGGTAGTCGAGGGTCGGGAAGTACTGCACCACCGAGTTGAGCACCACCAGGTCGAAGGACGCGGCGGGCAACCCGCTGACGTCGTGCGCGGCCTGATGACGCAGCACCACCCGATCGCGGAGATCCGGGCGGGCGGCGGTCTGCTCGGCCAGGCGCCGCACCACCGCGCCGGACAGGTCGGTGGCCCAGTACGCCTCGCACTCCGGTGCCAGCCGACCCAGCAGCAACCCGCTGCCCGCACCGATCTCGAGCACCCGTTCGGGGCGCAGGGCGCGAATACGGTCCACTGTGGCCTGCTGCCACTCGCGCATCTCGGCCAGCGGGATGGGCCGGCCGGTGTAGCTGCTGTTCCAGCCGGAGAAGTCGGCGCCGAGCCCGTCGCCGCCCTCCGCGTACAGCTGGTCGTAGATCGACTCCCAGTCCCGGACCACCGCGGCGTCACCGGTGTCCACCGGCGGGGCGGACCGAACGGCCGCGCGGCCCACCAGGTCGACGCAGCCCTCCGGCCGACGTCGGCCCAGATCCCCGGTGCGCCGCAGTCGGGTGCCGAACGGGTCCACCACCACGTCGGTCGGCTGGCCGCCCGCAGGATCGACGGCGGGAACGGATTCGCCGCCGACGTAGAGTTCGCCGACGTCCCCGGCGGGCGTGGGGTGCAGGTCGGGGTCGAGTAGGCGCAGGGTGGTGCCGGGCAGTGGCAGGCCCACCGGCGGCCCGTCCGGCAGCGGGGCGCCGGCCGGCAGGCGCAGCGCCGCGCAGCCGAGACCGCCCTCGACGGGGGCGTACTCCCAGGTCAGCGCCGTGCCCGGGTGCCGCTGACGCCACCGCGCGACCTCGTCGCACGGCAGCCGCGGCCCGGTGAGCACCAGTTCCCCGGTGGGGGACGCCTCGTCCGGCAGCGCGGTCAGCGTCGCCAGGTCAGCCGGGGTGAGCTTGGCGAAGGTGGGTCGCCAGCCGGACCAGGCGGCGTCCTCCAGCTCGCCCAGCTGCACACAGCCGCCGGCCAGCAGCGGCACCAGCAGGGCGGCCAGTTCGCCGGCGGTGCCCGGCAGCGCCGGGAGCACGGCGACGCCGGCTGCGGCGGGATACGCGGGCAGCGCCCACCGCAGGTACGCGCTCAGCGCCCGCCCGCTCAGCGCGCCGTCGTCGCCGAGCAGCACATCGTCCTCGGTGGTGCCGCCGAACACGACGCGCAGCCCGTCGAGCGCGGGCGGAGCGGTCGGCGCGGTCCCGAACGGCAGGATCACGGTGGTGCCCGCCGGGTGGGCGCCCGGGTCGGCGGTGAGCACGACGGCCGGCGCGGTGCCGCCGTCCCGGGGGGTGTAGGCGGCGCCGACACGCAGCGTGGCGAGCAGCGCGGCCACCGCCCCCGGGACGTCGTCGTCGACGGCGATGCCGACCGGGGTGCCGGGGCCGACGCCCCGGGCGCGCAACGTTTCGGTGAGCTGTCGCGTCCAACCCTCGAGCCGGCCGTGGGTCACGGTGTCGGTGTCGGTGACGAGGGCGGGACGCTCCGGACAGGCGTGGGCGACGGTGAGGCAGCCGGAGTCGGTCATGGCGCTCACCCCCGCACCGGCTCGGCGTCCACGCCCGCCGAGGGGGCGGGCACGTGGCCGATGGCGGCGAAGTAGTCCAGGCACCGCCCGATGAACGCCCGACCCACCTCGGGGGCGGGCACGTCGTCGCCGAGGACGGCGCGCGCCCGACTGGTGTCGTACAACGGTTCGTGCCACCCGGCGGCGTTGGCCCGTACCCAGGGGCCGAGCACCGACAGCACCAGATCCCACCGGCCGTCCGGGTCGCGGCGGGACAGCCGGACCAGTTCGGCGTACCACTGCTCCAGCGACACCCCGGCGGTCCGGTAGCCCCGGTCGGACAGCGCCCCGGCCAGCTCGTCGAAGGTGAACGGCGACGCCGCGGTCAGGTGGAACGCCTGGCCGAGGGCGTCCCGGCGAAGGGAGAGCGCCGCCACGCCGGCCGCCACGTGCTCGACCGTGGACACCGGCAGCGCGATGCCGCTGTCGGGGACGAGGCCCAGGGCGACGCAGCCGCGCACGATGTCGCTGACCACGTCGCCGACCTTCCACCGCCCGGTCACCGGGCTCCCGATCAGCCGGGCCGCCCGGGTGACCACCACCGGTACGCCGCGTGCCGCCGCCTCCCCGACGATCCGGTCGGCCACCCACTGCGACTGGATGTAGCCGTTGTAGAGGTGCGGCGGGGGAGTATCCACGAAGACCTCCCGACCGGCCCGCTCGGCGTCGGCGAGGTCGGTGACCTCCGCCGGCGACACGTAGTGCACCGGGATGGTTCCGGCGCTGCCGGACGTGGCCAGCCGCAGCACCTCGCGGGTACCGCCGACGTTGGTCGGCCGGACCCGCCGGTACGGCGGCAGGATGTTGACCACCGCGCCCAGGTGGTAGATCGTGTCGAGGTCGTCGGCCAGCGCCGCGAAGGTGTCCGGGGCGAGACCCAGGCGCGGCTGCGACAGGTTCCCGGGCAGCACCTCGATCCGGGCGTCGAACGCGTCGTTCCAGCGGCCTGCGGCGGCCAGCGCCTCCCGCACGCGGCGGCGACCGTCGGCCGGGTCCAGCGAGCGGACCAGGCACACCACCGTCGCGGGCGTGTCGCGCAGCAGCCGTTCCAGCAGGGCGCTGCCCAGGTAGCCGGTGCCGCCGGTGAGCAGCACCCGGCGCGGCTCGGCCGTCCACCGCACCGGCCCCCGGAGGGTGATGTCCTCGTCGAGCACCGCCTCGCGGAGCACGTCGACGTGGCCACGGGGGTCCCGGGCCCGGTCGTCGGCGACGCCGCCGGCCTCGATCAGGGCCGCCAGGCGGGCCACTGTCGGCCCGGCGAACAACGCCTGCAACGGCAGCAGTGTGCGCCACTCGTCGTGGATCCGGTTGGCCGCGCGGGTGCCGAGCAGCGAGTGCAGGCCCAGTTCGACGAGGTTGTCGTCGCGGCCGACGTGCTCCAGTTGGAGCAGGTCGGCGAAGAGCGCACTCAGCGCCGCCTCGGTCTCCGTCCCGGCGGCCGGCGCGGGGGCGCCCGGTGCGGGGCTCGGGTCCGCCGCCTGCCCGGTCGACGGCTGCGCCGGGGCGGCGACCTCCGGGATGTCGCCCAGGCGCGCCGGTTCGTCGCGCACGATCGCCGCGAGCACGTCGTGCACGCCCGCGACGAGTGCCCGGGCCCGGGCCGGGTCGACGCGCCGACGGTCGTGGATGAGGTGCAGCGGCAGGTCGTCGCCCGGAAGCACCATCAGCACCAACGGGGTGTGCGGGCGGGTGTGCAGCTGGAAGCCCTCCAGACCCAACCCCTCCTCGCCGAGCGTGAACGGCGGCAACGGCATGTTCTGGAAGCCGACGATGCTGTCGAAGAGGTCGGTGCCGGCCGGTGCGCTGCTCCACCGCTGGATGTCGGCCAACCCGGTGGCGGCGTTGTCCCGAACCGCGATGATGTCGTCCTGGATGGCCCGCAGCCACGGCACGACCGCGCGTTCCGGGCCGAGCGTGCTGCGTACCGGCACGGTGCCGACCAGGCAGCCGACCATCGACTCCGCGCCGGGCAGGTCACCGGGACGGTGGGCGAAGGTGGTCCCGACGGCCACGTCGGCGCTGCCGGTGGCCCGCCCCAGCACCAGCGTCCACGCTCCCTGCACGAGCGTGTGCAGGGAGAGCCGGTGCCGCTGCGAGTACCCGCGCAGCTCACCGGCGAGGTCGCCGAGGGAGAGATCGACCCAGTCGAAGGCGGGCCCGTCGGCCGGAGCCGCGCCCCCGTCCAGGCGCAGCGGCGCAGGCTGGTAGCCGGCCAGGTAGCGGCGCCAGAACGGCCCCACCGCCTCCGGGTCCTGACGCTTCCACCAGGCCACGTAGTCGCGGAAGCGGCCCGGCGCCAGCAGCACCGGCTCCCGGCCGCGTACGTACGCCTTGTAGGCCGCGGTGAAGTCGGACATCATCAGGCCGACCGACCAGCCGTCCACCACCAGGTGCGACAGGCGCAGCGCGATCTGGAAGCGGTCGTCGGCCAGCAGGCACAGCCCGACCCGCATGATCGGCGGGGTCTCCAGGTCGAAACCGCGCCGACGCTCGTCGCGCAGCAACTCCTCGAGCAGACGATGCTGCTCGGCGGCCGGCCGGGCCCGCCAGTCGTGGGTCTCCCGGGGCAACGCCACCCGGGCGTGCACCGCCTGCACCGGCTTGGCGATGCCGTCCCAGCGAAACGCGGTCCGCAGCGCCGGGTGGCGGTCCACCACCAGCTGCCAGGCCCGCCAGAACGCCTCCCGGTCCGGGCTGCCGGTGAGGGTCAGCACGGTCTGCTCGACGTAGAAACCCTCGTCCGGCGCGTACAGGTGGTGGAAGAGCATGCCCTGCTGCATCGGGGTCAGCTCGTAGACGTCGTCCAGGTTGGTACGGCTCATGCCCGCCTCCGTAGCGGTGTCGGGCCGGCGATCGCGGCTAGCGTGCCGGACAGGCGCCACAGCAGCTCGTCCCGCGCGGTACGCAGGAAGAAGTGGCCGCCGGGGAACATCTCAAGGGCGAACGGGCCGGTGGTGCAGCCCGTCCAGGCGGTGAGCGCGTCGGGGTGGACACCGACGTCGTCGAACCCGCCGAACGCCGTGACCGGGCAACTCACCGGCAACCCGTGGTACGAGTAGTCGTCCACCACGGTGAAGTCGGCCCGCAGCACCGGCAGCAGGATCTCCATCAGCGCGTCGTGCTCCAGCACCTCCGGCGGCGTACCGCCGAGGGAACGGATGTGGTCGCGGAAGAGGTCGTCGGGCAGCGCCGACACGGGCGGTTCGACCCGGGGTACGCCGGGAGCCCGCATCGCCGCCACGAACAGGTGCTCGGCGACCAGCCCGTAGTAGTGCTCCAGCCGCCGGCACAGTTCGAAGGCGAGCAGCGATCCGTAGCTGTAACCGAGCACCGCGAAGCGCTGCCCGGGCCGGGACAGCACCGCGCCCAGCAGTTCGGCGACCAGGGGCTCCAGCCGGTCCACCGGATCCTCGTGGAAACGCAGGCCGCGTCCGGGCAGTTCGAGCGCGTCCACCGTGACGCCGGGCGGCAGGCTGTCGGCCCAGTCGGCGAACACCCGCGCCGAGCCCCCGGCGTACGGGAGACAGTAGAGCGCCAGCGGGGTCACCACGGCCGTTCACCTCCCGCACCGACCAGGATCGCGCCGATGGTCCGGAACTGGATGTTGGAGGTGCCCTCGTAGATCTTGCCGACCTTGGCGTCCCGGTACAGCTTCTCCACCGGGTGGGCGGTGGTGAACCCGTTGCCGCCCAACGTCTCCACCGCCTGCGAGGCGGCGCGCTCGGCCACCTCCGACGCCAGGTACTTGGCCATCGCGCTGACCCGCAGTCGGTCGGTCGGCGTGCCGTGGTGCAGCACCCGCACCGCGTCGTAGAGCAGGACCCGGGCCGCCTCCAGCTCCGCGGCGAGCCGGGCGAGGGGGAACAGCACCCCCTGGTACGCCACGATCGGCTCGCCGAACTGCTCGCGCCGCTGCGCGTAGCCGAGCGCCTCGTGCAGGGCACCACGGGCCAGACCGACGAGCTGCGCCGCGATGCCCAGCTTGCCGACGTTGAGCGTCTCCATCGCCAGCAGGTCGGCGGCGCCCACCCGGCCCAGCACGTTCTCCCGACCCACCGGCACCCCGTCGAGTCGCACGTCGCAGGTGGAGCTGGCCCGGATGCCGAGCTTGGACTTGGGCGGGCCGACGGTCAACCCCGGCGAGTCGCGGTCCACCAGGAACGCGGTCAGCCCACCGGCCGCGCCGTCGACCCGCGCGAACACCAGGAACAGGCCGGCCTCGGCGGCGCTCGTCGTCCAGCACTTGCGCCCGTGCAGGAGGTACCCCTGACCGCTGGGCTCGGCCCGGGTGGTGAGCGCGAAGGCGTCGCTACCGGCCTGCTCCTCGGAGATCGCGTACGCGCCGGCGAGGCCGGTCGCCAGCCGGGGCAGGTACCGGCGCTTCTGGTCACCGGTGCCGTGGCGCAGCACCGCGCTGGCCACCAGTGCGTTCTGCACGTCGACGAAGACGGCGACGGCCGGGTCGACGGCGGCCAGTTCCTCGATCGCGATGAGCACCGCGAGCAGGTCCTGACCGGCGCCGCCGTACGTGCGGGGGATCTCGATGCCCATCAGGCCGGCCGGTACCAGCTTCTTCAGCAGCGTCGGGTCGAGGGCCGACGCGGCGTCCATCTCGCCGACCAGCGGGCGTACCTCGGTATCGGCGAAGTCGCGGACCGCGTCCCGCCAGGCGGTGTGCCGCTCGGACAACGCGGTGACCGGGCGGGCGATCGTGTCGGTGGTCGTCACAGCTCCTCCTCCATGTCGTCGAGCACCGCGGCCAGGTCGTCGGTGCCGAGGTCGGCCAGCGGGAAGTCGCCCGCCGACACCTGGCCCGACCCGAGGTCGCGGCTGTGCGCGGCGATGTCGCGCAGGGCGGTCTCGAAAGCGTCCGCCAGGCTCGGCAGGTCGACCGTCGGGTCGGCGCTGCTCCAGTGGATGTGCAGGGCACCGGCGTAGTCGACGACGGTGAGCCGTACGGCCGCGCCGAGGCTGTCCCGCTCCCAACGGGGCCAGGGCGCCGGATTGCCCGGTGGCAGCAGTCGGGCCAACCGGGACCGCTCGCCGAAGCGTTCCAGCACGTGCAGGGCGAGCCGGCCCGGCCCGTACGCTCCGTCGGCGGTGGAGCGGCTCCACTGCTTGACCGCCGGGAGCAGCACGGCCAGGTCGTCGGTGTTCAGCGTGCCGGGAACCTCGGCGACGGACAGGACCGCGCCCACCGTCCGGGAGGTGTCGACGGTGCCGTCGTCGCGCCGGTCACCCACCACCAGCAGCGGACCGTCCAAGCCGGTGCGCCGGGCGGCCACTGTGAGTGCCGCCAGGGCGGTCTCGGTCAGGCTCAGCCGGTAGCCGCGCCGGACCGCGTCGGTGAGCCGCTCGGTCTCGTCGGCGGTGAGCCGGCTGACGGCCTGGTGCGGTGTCACCCCCGGCACCACGGCCGGCTCGACGGCCACGACCCCGGCCTCCTGCGGGGACTGCTCGGCCCACCTGGTGAACGGGTCGGTGGGCGGCGCCAGCACGACGCTGTCACCGTTGCGCAACTGCTGGGTGATGCTCAGGAACTCGGAGACCACGACCTCCCACGAGGTCGCGTCGACCACCAACTCCGAGCCGAGCAGGGTGAGCACCCGGCCGTCGGCGCCGAGGTCGAACACCGCGGCGGCGAAGACCATGCCGCGCTCGACGTCGAGTTCCTCACGCATCTCGTCGACCATCTGGGCGACCGCTTCGGCCCGTACCTCGGCCGGCAACGTGCCCAGCTCGATGACCGGCAGGTGGGCGGAGACCTCGGCGGCCGGCACGGCCGCCTGGCACCAACCGTCGTCACCGGTCACCGCGAAGCGGGTACGCAGTGCCGGGTGCCGGGCGACGATCTGGCGGACCGCCTCGCGGGCCGCGTCGAGGCACAGATCCGCCTCGACGTGGAGGTCGACCCGGTGGGCTCCGGCCGGTAGGCCGGGTGCGGCCACCGCGAGCAGGCGCCGCTGGAACGGCGTCACGCGGGTCGCCGCGACCCCACCGCCCGGCGCCGCCGCCACGGCGCCGCGCGCCTCCAGCCGCTCGGCCAGGTCCACGATGGACTGCGCCTCGAAGAGATCCTGGAGCCGCAGGTCGATGCCCTGGTCGTTGACCTGGGTGATGATCCGGACGCCGATGATCGAGTCACCGCCGAGTTGGAAGAAGTTCGCCCACGGGTCGACCTCGTCGACGCCGATGGCGTGCGCCGCGATCTGGCACAGCCGTACCGCCAGCGGCGTCAGCTCGCCCCGCTCCCGCTCGACCGCGACCACCCCGGGTTCGGGCAGGTTGTTGCGGTCGACCTTGCCGTTCGGGGTGAGCGGCAGGGCGTCCAGGACGGTGATGGTGCTGGGGATCATGTACGGCGGCAGCAGGGTCGCGGCATGCGCGCGCACGCCGTCGGCGAGGTCCGGATCGTCGACGTGCTCCGGCCCGGCGACGACGTACGCGGCCAGCCGACGGTGGTGGCGGTCGCCGGTGGCGATCGCCACGGCGGCGTCCACGCCGGGGTGGCTGGCGAGGGCGTGTTCGATGTCGCCGAGTTCGATGCGGTAGCCGCCGATTTTGACTTGGTGGTCGTTGCGGCCGGCGAATTCGATGGTGCCGTCGGGGTGTCGGCGGCCGAGGTCGCCGGTGTGGTAGAGGCGTTGGCCGGTGGTGGGGTGGGTGATGAAGGCGGTGGTGGTTTTGTCGGGGTCGTTGTGGTAGCCGTCGGCGAGGCCGGTGCCGCCGATGTGGAGGTGGCCGGTGACGTGGGTGGGGCATTCCTGGTGGCGGTCGTTGAGGACGTGGATGGTTTGGTTGGTCATGGGTTTGCCGTAGGGGATGGAGTCCCAGGTGGGGTCGATGTGGTCGATGTCGTGCAGGATCGACCAGATGGCGGCTTCGGTGGCTCCGCCGAGTGAGGTGACTTGGGTGTTGGGGGCGGTGGTGTGGATTCGGGTGGGGAGGTCGGTGGGGATCCAGTCGCCGGAGAGGAGGACGCGGCGCAGGGTGGGGGCGGTTTGGTGGGTGGCTTCGAGGTGTTCGACGAGCATGGCCATGAGGGCGGGTACGGAGTTCCAGATGGTGATGTGGTGTTCGGTGATGAGGTGGTGCCAGCGGGCGGGGTCGCGGTTGGCGGCCGGTTCGGGTAGGACGAGGGTGGCGCCGGTGGCGAGGGCGCCGAAGATGTCCCAGACGGAGAGGTCGAAGCTGAGGGCGGAGAGTCCGAGGACGGCGTCGTGGGCGGTGATTGTGTAGCGGTGGTTGACGTCGACGCAGGTGTTGACGGCGGCTTGGTGGCTGATGGCGACGCCTTTGGGTCGGCCGGTGGAGCCGGAGGTGTAGATGATGTACGCCAGTTCGTTCGGTTGGACCTGCGTGGCGACGGCCGGTGGGTCGTCCGCCACCGCGGCCTCGTCGTCGGCGTCCACCACCACCACCGGTAGGCCGGCGTCCGGGTGTTCGGTAGCCCCGACGCGCAGCAGGACGGCGGCGCAATCGGCGTGCGAGAGCACGAACTCCTGCCGGTCGGGTGGGGTCGAGGGATCTACCGGTACGTAGGCTGCTCCGGCGAGGCCGACCGCGAGGACGGCGACGATCTGCTCGACCGACTTGTCGATGACGACGGCGACCCGATCACCCCGGGTCACACCGGATTGGACGAGCCGGTGCGCGACGAACGACGCCCGGGTGAACAGCTCTCCGAAGGTCAGCCGTCGGCCGGAGGCCACCACGGCCAGCCCGTCCGGGTCGGCCTTCGCGTGCTCGACCAGACGGGTCCACAACAGCCCGGACGGTATCGGGGCCTGCGTCGCGTTCACCCCGGCCACCAACTCGGCCAACCCGGCGGGCGACACCTCGGCCGGACCGGTCCACCCGCTGCCCGAACCCAGCCGCCGCAACACGTCGACGAACCCGCCGAACATCTGCTCCACCAACCCGTCGGGGAACAGCTCGTCCACGCTGGGCCAGCCGACCACGAGACCGGCCTCCACCTCCAGCGCCGCGGCGTCGATCCACACCTGCGGAGTCTGGATCACCTGGTGCTCCAGCTGCCCGAGCCAGTCCACCATGGACGACTCGTTGGCCTCGCTCTCGTTGACCAGGGTGCTGGTGAACACCGCCGGCATCATGGCGGCGTCGGTGCCGCCCCGTTGACGGGCCAACTCGCGGAGGATGTCGACGCCGTTGACGTAGCGGTACTCCAGGTCCTCCCAGTTCTGCTCCTGCAACCGGCGGGCCACCCCGAGGATGGAGTCGTCCTCGACCAGGTCGACCGGCAGCAGTGTGAAGGACGCGAACCCGCCGACCAGGTGCTCCACGTCGGGGTGCACGGGCAGCCGGATGTTGGTGGTCACGTTCAGCGTGAACCGGCCCGAGCGGGTCCACCCGCCCAGCACGCAGGCGTACGCGGCCAGCAGCACCGCCGAAGGAGTGACGCCGTGCGTGGCGGCCTCCCGCTTGATGGCGTTCCACTCCACCGCCGGGATCAACGCGCTTCGGGGCACGAACTTCGGCTCCCGTACCAGCTCCGGCGAGGTGGCCAGCGGCAGCTCCGGCGGCGAGGGCAGAGTGGCCACCCGCTCCCGCCAGTAGTCCATCGACCGGCGGTAGAGCGAGGTCTCCTTGAGCTTCTCCGCGGCCAGCCGGTAGTCGCGGAAGGAGATGCCCAGCTCGGGCAGCTCCTCGGCCGGACGCTCGTAGTAGGCGCGCCAGTCCGCGAGCAGGATCCGGACACTGCCCATGTCGGCCATCATCAGCTCGAAGCTGAGGAACAGCCGGGTACGCCCACCGGGCAGGTGCACCACCCGGATCTCGAACAGCGGCCACGCGTCCTCGGGCCGCATCTCGTGCGACATCGCCTCGCGCATCTCGGCGAGCCGCCCCTCGACCACCTCCGGCGTCTCGTCGCGTAGGTCGACGACGGGGAAGTCGTACCGGGTGACCTCGGGCAGCACCCGCTGGTGACCGTCGCGGGTGAACACGGCCCGCAGCATCGCGTGCCGGGCCAGCACCCGGTTCCACGCCTGGTTGAGCCGTTCGACGTCGAGGTCGTCCCGGTCCACCTCCCAGTACATGTGCGCGCCGACGTTGCCCATGCTGAAGTTGCCCATCCGGCCGATCCACTGGGCCTGCTGGATCTCGCTGAGCCCGAACGGCTCGTGCAGGTGCTCCCAGTCCGGCACGGCCACCGGCATCTCGTCGTCGGCCACCGGTACCGGCTCTGCGGTGGTCGGCGCGGCCGTGGGCAGCAACTCCGCGACCACCTCGGCGAGCGCGGCCACCGTGGACGCCGTGACCAGGCGGCGCAGCGGCACCTCGACGCCCAGGTCCTGCTGGATCCGGCTGACCACCTTGGTGGCGAGCAGCGAGTGACCGCCCAGCTCGATGAAGATGTCGTCGACGCCGATCGGTGCCACGCCGAGCAGGTCCTGCCAGATGACCGCGATGCGCCGTTCGACGTCGGTCCGTGGGGCCAGGTAGACGGTGGTCAGCGACGGGCGGGTGTCGGCCTCGCCGAAGTCGATGTCGTCAGCGTCCTCGACCACGACGCCCGGCGCGGTGCCGCCGGTGGTGGTGGGTGCCTCCACGAAGTAGCGCCGGCGCTCGAAGGGGTAGGTCGGCAGAGCCACCCGGCGGCGGTGGGCGCCGTCCTGCACGCCGCCCCAGTCGATCTCCACGCCGCCCAGCCAGAGCCGACCGACGGCCTCCAGGGCCGTCGCCTCGTCGGAGCCGTCGGCGTCCGGGGCGCGCATGGTGGGCACCGCGACCACGCCGCGCGCCTCGGGCGCCAACCGGGCGAGAGTGCACAGGGTGGTGCCGGGGCCGACCTCCACGAGGACACCGGTGCCCTGTTCGCGCAGGCGGACCATCCCGTCGGCGAAGCGGACCGGCTCGCGGAGCTGGGCACTCCAGTACTCCGGGCTGGCGGCGTCCGCCCCGGTCAGCCAGGTGCCGGTGCGTCCGGAGAGGATCGGCGTGGTGGGCGCCGAGGGCGCCGCGGCGGCCACGGCGGCGGCGAACGGGCCGACCACCGCGTCCATCATCCGGGAGTGGAAGGCGTGCGAGGTGTGCAGCATCCGGTGCCCGACACCGTCGGCCTCCAGCATCGCGGCGAACGCCTGTACGTCCTCGGCGGTGCCCGCGACCACGCAGACCTCGGGCGCGTTGTAGGCCGCGATGTCGAGGCCCACCGGCAGCCGACCCGCCAGCTCGTCGGCGGGCAGCGCCACCGACAGCATCGCACCGGTCGGCTGGGCGCCCATGAGCCGTCCCCGCTCGGCGACCAGCCGGACCGCCTCCTCCGGCTCGAACACCCCGGCCAGGGTGGCGGCGGTGAACTCGCCGACGCTGTGCCCGATCGCCGCGTCGCGGCGTACCCCCCACGAGGTGAGCAGGCGGGCCATCGCGTACTCGACGGTGAACAGCGCCGGCTGGGCGACCGCCGTGTCGGCCAACCGGGCCCGAGCGGCCCGGTCGGTCGGGTCCGCGGCCACCAGCAGGTCGCGCAGGTCGAAGCCGAGCGCCGAGGTCAGCACCTCGGCGCAGCGGTCCACCTCGGCGCGGAACACCGGCTCGGTGCGGTACAGCCCGGCGCCCATGCCCGGGTACTGGCTGCCCTGCCCGGGGAAGAGCCAGGCCACCTCGGGTTCCTCGGTGGGCGCCCGACCGGAGAGGGTCCGCGGACCCTCCCCGCCGCCCAGCGCGCCGGCGGCGGTACGGACGTCGTCGACCACGACGGCCCGCCGGTGCGGGAAGTGGGCACGCCCGGTCTGCAACGTCCAGGCCGCGTCGGCGATGTCGAGCAGCTCCGGCGCGTCGTCGGGCGCGTCGGCGTCGGCGAAGGCGGTGGCCAGCCGGTCGGTCGCCGTGTCCAACGCGGCGGCACTGCGGGCGGACACCACGATCAGCTGACGGTCGCGGCGGGTGCCGGACAGCTCCCGGGCCGGCGGTTCCTCCAGGATGGCGTGCACGTTGGTGCCACCGAACCCGAAGGAGCTCACGCCGATGCGCCGCGGATCGCCGTTGGCCTTCCACGGCTGGAGTTCCTCGTTGACCCGGAACGGCGTCGCCGCGAAGTCGATCTCCGGGTTGGGTGCTGTGTAGTTGACGTTCGGCACCAGCTCGCCGTGCTTGAGCTGGAGCACCGCCTTGATCAGCGAGGCGATGCCGGCGGCGCTGTCCAGGTGCCCGATGTTGCTCTTCACCGAGCTGACCGCGCAGTAGCCGCGCCGGTCGGTGTGCCGCTGGAAGACCTTGGTCAGCGCGGCGATCTCGATCGGGTCGCCGAGCGCGGTGCCGGTGCCGTGCGCCTCGATCGCCTTGATGCTCTCCGGGTGCACACCGGCCAGCCCGATCGCCGCCGACACCACCCGTGCCTGGCCCTGGATGCTCGGCGCGGTGTAGCCGACCTTGGCGGCGCCGTCGTTGTTCGCCGCGGTGGCGCGGATGACCGCGTCGATCCGGTCGCCGTCGGCGAGCGCGTCGTCGAGGCGGCGCAGCACCACCACTCCGGCGCCGCTGCCGCTGACCGTGCCCCGGGCCTGCGCGTCGAACGGGCGGCAGTGCCCGTCCGGCGAGAGGATCATGCCCTCCTGGTAGAGGTAGCCGCGGGTCTGCGGGAACCGCACCGTCACGCCGCCGGCCAGCGCCAGGTCGCACTCGTCGGCCAGCAGCGCCTGACAGGCCTGGTGAACGGCGAGCAGCGAGGTGGAGCAGGCGCTCTGCACGCAGACCGCCGGGCCGTCCAGGTCGAGCTTGTAGCTCACCCGGCTGGCCAGGTAGTCCTTGTCGTTGGCCACGAGCAGCTCCAGGCCGTCGGCGGAGGCGTCCAGGCCGCGACCGGGCAGCAGGTGGGCCAGCAGGTACGACGACAGACTGGCGCCCGCGTACACGCCGATCGAGCCGGGGTACGACGCCGGGGTGTGCCCGGCGTCCTCGAGCGCCTCCCACGCGCACTCCAGGAAGATGCGGTGCTGCGGGTCGAGCAGCGCCGCCTCCCGGGCGCCGTAGCCGAAGAACCGGGCGTCGAAGAGTTCGGCGTCCTCCAACGCCCCCCATGCCTTGACGAAGCGGGGGTCGGCCACCAGTTCCGGGGCGACGCCGGCGGCGAGTAGTTCATCGTCGGTGAAGTGGCGGATCGACTCGGTGCCGGCGCGTAGGTTGTGCCAGAACCGGGTGACGTCGGGGGCCCCCGGGAATCGGCCGGCCAGGCCGACCACGGCGATGTCGACGGTGTCGGTGCTCATGCCCTTGTCTCCTCTTCCTGTCCGGACCGGGCGACGCGTCGCCGGGCTCGACGGTTGCGTTGGCCACGGGCGAAGGCCGCGTCCAGGTCCGCGTCGCGGTCGTCGGTGCCGGTGAGGACCCCCGCCAGGCGCCGCACGCTTGTGTGTTCGAAGAGCAACGTGAGCGGGAAGTCGCGCCCGAGGGCGGTCCGCAGCTCACGGTGCAGTCGCAGGATCAGCACGGAGTCGAGGCCGAGCTCGAAGAAGTTGGACCGCACGCACACCTGCGGGACGCCCAGGACCTGACCGAGCTGCGTGGCCACCGCCCGCTCCACCGGGGTCCGCGGTGGCGTGTGGTCGGTCACCACGACCCCGGGTTCGGGCAGGCTGGCGCGATCGACCTTGCCGTTCGGGGTGAGCGGCAGGGCGTCCAGGACGGTGATGGTGCTGGGCAGCATGTACGACGGCAACAGGCTGCTCGCGTGCTCCCGGACGGCGGCCCCGAGGTTCCCGTCGTGGTTTCCGGGGTGTGGCAGGACGTACGCGGCGAGCCGACGGTGGTGCCGGTCTCCCGTGGTGGTCGCGATGGCCGTGCGCACCGCCGGGTGGCTGGCGAGGGCGTGTTCGATGTCGCCGAGTTCGATGCGGTAGCCGCCGATTTTGACTTGGTGGTCGTTGCGGCCGGCGAATTCGATGGTGCCGTCGGGGTGTCGGCGGCCGAGGTCGCCGGTGTGGTAGAGGCGTTGGCCGGTGGTGGGGTGGGTGATGAAGGCGGTGGTGGTTTTGTCGGGGTCGTTGTGGTAGCCGTCGGCGAGGCCGGTGCCGCCGATGTGGAGGTGGCCGGTGACGTGGGTGGGGCATTCCTGGTGGCGGTCGTTGAGGACGTGGATGGTTTGGTTGGTCATGGGTTTGCCGTAGGGGATGGAGTCCCAGGTGGGGTCGATGTGGTCGATGTCGTGCAGGATCGACCAGATGGCGGCTTCGGTGGCTCCGCCGAGTGAGGTGACTTGGGTGTTGGGGGCGGTGGTGTGGATTCGGGTGGGGAGGTCGGTGGGGATCCAGTCGCCGGAGAGGAGGACGCGGCGCAGGGTGGGGGCGGTTTGGTGGGTGGCTTCGAGGTGTTCGACGAGCATGGCCATGAGGGCGGGTACGGAGTTCCAGATGGTGATGTGGTGTTCGGTGATGAGGTGGTGCCAGCGGGCGGGGTCGCGGTTGGCGGCCGGTTCGGGTAGGACGAGGGTGGCGCCGGTGGCGAGGGCGCCGAAGATGTCCCAGACGGAGAGGTCGAAGCTGAGGGCGGAGAGTCCGAGGACGGCGTCGTGGGCGGTGATTGTGTAGCGGTGGTTGACGTCGACGCAGGTGTTGACGGCGGCTTGGTGGCTGATGGCGACGCCTTTGGGTCGGCCGGTGGAGCCGGAGGTGTAGATGATGTACGCCAGTTCGTTCGGTTGGACCTGCGTGGCGACGGCCGGCGGGTCGTCCGCCACCGCGGCCTCGTCGTCGGCGTCCACCACCAGGATCGGCAGACCCGAGCCGCAGCCGTCGGTGTCGGCACCAGCACGGACCAGCACCGCCGAGCAGTCCGCGTGCTCGACCACGTACCTCTGGCGCTGAGTCGGCACCGACGGGTCCACCGGCACGTACGCGGCGCCCGCCAACCCGACGCCCAGCACCGCGATCACCTGTTCGACCGACTTGTCGATGACGACGGCGACCCGATCACCCCGGGTCACACCGGCGGCGACGAGCCGGTGCGCGACGTACGACGCCCGGGTGAACAGCTCTCCGAAGGTCAGCCGTCGGCCGGAGGCCACCACGGCCAGCCCGTCCGGGTCGGCCTTCGCGTGCTCGACCAGACGGGTCCACAACAGCCCGGACGGTATCGGGGCCTGCGTCGCGTTCACCCCGGCCACCAACTCGGCCAACCCGGCGGGCGACACCTCGGCCGGACCGGTCCACCCGCTGCCCGACCCCAGCCGCCGCAACACGTCGACGAACCCGCCGAACATCTGCTCCACCAACCCGTCGGGGAACAGCTCGTCCACGGCGTCCCAGCTCACCAGGGCCGCGCCGTCCTCCTCCCGCACCTGGTGGTCGATCCAGATCTGCGGGGTCTGTGACACCGAGAAGGCGGTGTCGCCGAGCCACCGGGTGTGGATCTCGCCGGTGTCCCGGCCGCTGGTGAACACGACCGGCACCGGCAGGGCGGCCCCCCGCCGGCGGGCCTGCTCGCGCAGCACCTGGACGCCGCTGAAGTGCCGGTGCTCCAGGTCGCGCCACAGCTGGCGCTGGATCCGAATGGCCAGCTCGGCGAGGCTCGGTCCGCCGCCCAGGTCGATCTCCAACAGGGTGATCGACGTGAAGTCACCGACCACCGCGTCAACGTCGGGGTGCAGCGGCAGCCGGTTGAACAGGGTGGTGGCCACGCAGAACCGTGAGGTACCGCTCCACCGGCCGAGGGCCGACGAGTACGCGGCGAGCAGCACGGCCGACGGGGTGACGCCGTGCGCCGACGCGTCCCGCTTGATCCGGGACCAGGTCCCGGCGTCGATCCGGTGCTCGTGACGGTGGAAACGGGACCGGCGCAGCTCCCCGGCGCTCGGCGCGAGTGGTAGGTCGGGCCCGCCGGGGAGGGTGTCCAGCCGGTCCAACCAGTAGGCCCGGGACCGGGCGTACTCCGGGCCGGTCTCCATCGCCCGCACGGCGAGCACGTAGTCGCGGAACGACACCCCGATCTCGGGCAGCGTGGCGCTCGGGTCGAGGTAGAGCCGACGCCACTCGTCGAAGAGGACCTGCACGCTGCGGACGTCGCCCACCAGCAGGTCGAAGCCGATGTGCACCCTGGTGTGCCCGAGCGGGAGCCGGCTGATCCGGACGTCCAGCATCGGTCCGGTGTCCAGGGGCAGCACCTGGTGCGACATCTCCTCGCGTACCGCGGCGAGGGCCTCGTCGGCCTCGTCCAGCGAGGCGTCGCACAGGTCGATCTCCCGCACCGGCACGGCTCCGGGCGCCGTCAGGATCCGCTGCGTGCCGTCGGAGCTGATGACGGCGCGCAGCATCTCGTGCCGCTCGACCAGCGCGCCGAGGGCCCGCACCAGGCGCGGCACGTTCAGCGACGCGGAGTCCAGCTCGGTGTACCAGTAGGTGGAGACGCCGCCGAGGCGCGCGGCGCCGCTGCGACCGACCAGGTAGGCGTGTTGCAGGTCGGTCAGCGGGAACGGCTCGCCCCGGCGGGCCGGGTCGGCGACCAGCGCCGGCAGCGTCGTGACCTCGGCCGGGTCGTCGGCCCGTGGGGCGGCGAGTCGCGCGGTCACCAGGCGGGCCAGTTGGTCCACTGTGGCGTCGGCGAACTCCTCCAGCGGCAACCGCACGGCCAGGTCGCGTTCGAGGGCGCTCTGCACCTGGAGGGCCCGCAGCGAGTCGAGGCCCAACAGGGTGAGCGGGATGTCCGGGGTGATGGCGGCGGCGTCGACGCCTGGGGTGGCGGCGATCCGTCGGCAGATCTCGGCGCAGACCACCGCTTCCCGCATCGCCTCGGGCAGCGCGTCGAGCAGGTCCCGAACCGGGGTCGCGTCGCCGGTGCGGCTGCCCGCACCGGCCGGGACCGCCCCGGTTCCGGCCCGGCACGTCCCGCCGTCGAGCCCGTCGGTCCCGACCGGCGCGGACGCGCCGTCGGTCGTCGTCGGTCGGGTCGTCGTCGGTCGGGTCGTCGTCGGTCGGGTCGGCGTCGAGGTCTGCTCGTCGGAGACCCATCGGGCGAGTTCGGTCAGGTCGCCCTCGGCGTACCCCTGCTTCGCCGCGTGCCGCTGCACCTTGCCGCTGGAGGTCCGCGGCAGCGTGCCGGCGCGGACCAGCACCACGGCGTGCACGGCCACCTCGAACTCGGCGGTCACCGCCTGCCGGATCGCCGCGACGATGCCGTCCACGTCCGGTTCGGTGGCGTCGCGGCGCACCTCGGCGACGACGAGCAACTGCTCTCCGGCCGAGGTGTCCAGACCGGCTGCGGCCGCCAGGCCGGAGCGCAACGCCGGGTGGCTGGCCACCGCGCACCGCTCGACGTCCTGGGGGTAGAGGTTGCGCCCCCGCACGATGATCATGTCCTTGATCCGGCCGGTGACGTAGAGCTCGCCGTCGTGGACGAAACCGAGGTCGCCGGTGCGCAGGAACGGCCCTTCGCCGGTGGTGACCCGCGCCTGGAACGTCTCGCGGGTCTGCTCGGGCCGCCGCCAGTAGCCCTGGGCGACGCTCGGTCCGCGCACCCAGATCTCGCCGACCTCGCCGGCCGTCAGCAGTCGGCGGTCCGCCGCGTCGACCACGACCACGGACTGCTCCGGGTCGATGCCGGGTCCGACGCTCACCAGCCGGCGGCGGTCGGTTTCCTCCGTCGCCGGGGTGATCTCCCCGCGCTCCAGCGCGCTGGCGCTCACGTCGAACTCGGCCGGCGCGGCCCGGGTGATGGTCACGGCGAGCGTCGACTCGGCCAGCCCGTACCCGGAGCGGAACGCCTCGGGACGGAAGCCGCAGTCGGCGAACGTGGCGGCGAAGCGCCGTAGCGTGTCGACCCGGGTCGGCTCGGCGCCGAGCACCGCGCTCGTCCAGGTCGACAGGTCCAACCCGGCCCGCCGTTCCTCGTCGATCCGGTCGGTACAGAGGTTGTAGGCGAAGTCGGGGGCGTACGACGTGGTCCCGCCGTAGCGGGAGATGGCCTGCAACCACTGGAACGGGTCGAGCGCGAACGTCGCGGGTGCCAACAGGACCGCCTCGAACCCGCCGTGGACGGGTTGCAGCACGCCGGCGATCAAACCCATGTCGTGGTACGGCGGCAGCCAGCTGACCATCCGGTCGTCCGGGTGGTAGCCGACGGCGTCGTGCAGGGTGGCGGCGTTGCGCAGCAGGTTGCCGTGGCTCACCATCACGCCGCGCGGGTCCCCGGTGGTGCCGGAGGTGTACTGCAGGAACGCCAGCGAGTCGCCGTCGATGCGCGGCGGGCACCAGTCGGCGTCGTCGTCGGCGACGGTGGCGGTGTCCAGCCAGTCGAAGCCGACCAACTCCTCCGCCTGGGTGAAACGGGCACTGGCGGCGGCGCTGATCCGGTCGGTGGTCAGAGCCAGAGCGGGGGAGGAGTCGCGGACCAGGCCGCGGATGCGCTCCAGGCGACGGGTGAAGTTCGGCGGGTAGGCCGTCACGGCGACCACCCCGGCGTAGAGACAGCCGAAGAAACAGGCGATGTACTCCAGCGACGGCGGGTGCAGGATCAGCACCCGGTCGCCGGGCGCCGCGTGCCGGCGCACCCGGGTGGCGATCGCCTTGGCGCGCCGGTCCAGGGCCGCGAACGTCAGACTCTCCCGTTCCAGGCCGTCGCGGTCGAGGAAGAGGTAGGCACGCCGGTCCGGTTGCTCCCGGGCGCGGGCGCGGAGGAGGTCGACGACGGTGTGCGTGGACTCGGAGGCGTGCGTGCGCATGAAATCCCACCTTCTGTGCGCTGGCGTTTAGCGACCGGGGTCTGTGGAAATGTTGGTCAGACCGCAACAGCTGCGAAATGCCCGGGCGGGGTGTCATCTCGGCTAGGACCGGGGTAGTCAGGTGGCTACGTCCACCGGTCTTTCCCGGCGATGACCCGCACAGACACCGGCCCGTGGCTGGTGGGAAGCCACGGGCCGGTGGGTCGTGCGCGCTGTCGGATCAGCGGCGGGAGCGCGAAACCCTTCCGCGCAGCGCGAGGTACGCGAGCGTGTGCGCCAGGATGCCCACCGCCACGATGGCGATGAACCCGTGCAGCAGCGGGGTCGCCGACCACCCCTCGGTGATCAGGGACCGCAGCGCGCCGTAGACGTAGGTCAGTGGGTTGACCCCGGCCACCGCGTCCATCCACCCGGTCATCTCCTCGCGGGGGACGATGGTCGTGGAGAGGAAGACGAACGGGAAGAACAGCAGGAAGGTCTGGGCGGTCACGGTCGGGTTGGCGGTGCGCAGCGCCACCGCGTACAGGATTCCGACGTACGCCAGGGACCAGGCCAGTGCCACCCCGACGAACGCCAGCATGCCCAGCACGCCGGTGGTGAACTCGACGCCGACGATCGTGCCCATGATCAGCACCGGAACGGTGAGCGCGGCCACGATGGCGAGATCGGCGACCATCATGCCGAGCAGCAGCGCCAGCCGGTTGACGGGGGAGAGCAGCAGCCGGTCGAAGTAGCCGTTCATGATGTCGGTGACGACCGACGGCGCGCGGGTCACCCCGGTCACCGCGATGACGATCGACACCGGGAGCTGGAAGGCCCGGAACTCGTCGATCCCGGCCTGACCGAAGATGCTCTCCAACGAGCCGATGAAGATCGCGAAGAAGAACACCGGCACGAAGATCGGCGGGAACAGCGTCTCCGGTTCGCGGCGGGCCTGCCGCAGCGAACGGCCGGCGATGTGGATCACGTCGCGGACGAAGCCGGCGCGCCGGGCGAGGTTCGGCCTGGGCGTGGGCAGCTCCGCCCGGACTGCGGGCAGGGCGTCGGGCATGGTGGTCATCGGGGTCCCCCTCCGGTGGTCGCGAGCTCGGCGTCGGCCTGGTCGCCGGCCAACCGCTGACCGGTGACCGAGAGGAAGACGTCGTCGAGGGTGGGCCGGCGCAGCGTCAGGGTCTGCACCGGCACGCCGGCGTTGGCGAGCGCGACGGCGACCGGTGTGACGGCGGTCGGCCCGTCGCCCACCCGCGCGGTGATCTCGGGGCCGATGACGTCGACGCCCTCGACCTCCGGCAGTGCGCGCAGCGCCGTGGCGGCCGACTCGGCGTCGCCGTCGACCCGGGCCACCACCATGTCGGCACCGATGCGTCGCTTGAGCGCGTCCGGTGTGTCCTCGGCGACCAGCCGACCGTCGGAGATGATGCCGACCCGTTCGGCCAGCTCGTCGGCCTCCTCCAGGTACTGCGTGGTGAGGAAGACCGTGGTGCCGCTCTCGGAGTTGAGTCGGCGTACCTCGTCCCAGAGGGCGAACCGGCTGACCGGGTCGAGACCGGTGGTCGGCTCGTCGAGGAAGAGCACGCCGGGGTTGTGGATCAGGGCCAGCGCGAGGTCGAGGCGACGCTTCATGCCGCCGGAGTAGGAGCCGGCCGGACGCTTGATCGCGTCGCCCAGCTCGATCAGGTCCTGCAACTCGCTGATCCGGCGGTCGATGGTGGAGCCGCGCAGGCCGTACAGGCGGCCCTGCAGCTCCAGGTGTTCGAGGCCGGTCTGCCGGTCGTCGATGGCGGTCGCCTGTAGGGCGGCGCCGATGGCCAGGTGCACGCCGACCGGGTCGCTCGCGACGTCGTGTCCGGCGACCGTGGCGGAACCGCCGGACGGGGTGAGCAGCGCGCAGAGCATGCGGACGGTGGTGGACTTGCCGGCTCCGTTGGGACCCAGGAATCCGTAGATCTCACCCATTGGCACGCACAGGTCGACGCCGTCGACCGCCCAGTGCGCACCGAATCGCCTGCGTAGGCCGGTCGCGATGATTGCGGGAGCAATTACTCCTCCACCTGGTGGAGGTGAGACAGCCGTTCTTGGGTCCATACTGGTCTCCTCGGGCCGATATACTCAGGAGTCTCCGAGACAGTTCGTCTGGTGTCAATACATTGTGTCTCGGTGGTGCGGCCGAGTCGGGACGGTTTGGAGGAAGCCGTGGCGGAGGACTGGCGTGACACCCTCGAGACCCACAAGGCTCGATACCGCGAACGGATCATCGACGCGGCGATCGAGCTGGTGGCCGAGGAGGGCGTCGCGAAGGCGTCGATGGCCGCGTTGGCCCAACGGGCCGGGATCGGCCGGGCGACGGTCTACAAGTACTTCCCGGACGTGGAGCACGCGTTGCTCGCCCACGTCGAGCGGGAGGTCGACGACTGTAGGGCGGCCCTGCTGGCGGTCCACTCACGCGAGGAGGATCCCGTCGCGCGCCTGCGCGGCTGCATCGAGGCGCTGCTCGGCTACTTCGCGAGCCAGCGGCACCGATTGAGCTGGGTGACGTTGGAGCAGGCGGATCTCTCGTCGGCGGCGGTCTCCCGCCTCCGTACGTTGATGACCAACCTGCCGCAGCCGTTCATAGAGACGATCTCCACCGGCATCGACACCGGCGGTCTGCGCGGCGATCTGCGGCCGGACGTGCACGGGCTGCTCATCTTCAAGATGGTGGTCAGCCTGCACGACTACCTCGTCTCCGGCGCGCTGACCCAGCAGGACGCGGCCAAGACGGTGTGGCAGCTGATCAGCGAGGGCGTGCTGCCCCGGGAGAGCGGCCACCTCACTCCGGTGGTCAGCGCCTCGTCGGTCTGAACGCGAGCGGGGCCGGTCCGGGCAGACCCGGCCGGCCCCGCCGCTTGCGGCGCCTCAGACCTCTTCGAGCAGACCCTGCTTGATGGCGACCGCAGCGGCGAGGGTGCGGTTGGAGCAGTTGAGCTTGGCCAGGATGTTGGCCACCAGTCGTTTGACGCCGTGCTGCGAGATCAGCATGCGACGGGCGATCTGCTTGTTGCTCAGCCCTTCCGCGAGCAGGATCAGCGTCTCGCGCTCCCGCGGCGTCAGCTTGGTGCAGTCGGCGCGGACCTGCGGCGTGGTGCCGCGGGCGCGCTCCAGCAGCCGGTTGGCCAGCATCGCCGGCATCGGGATCTCTCCACTGTCGATCCGCCTCAGCGCCTGGGCCAGTGCGTCCTCGGTGACGTCGTCCTGGATCAGGAAGCCGTTGCTCGGAAAGCGGGTGACCGCGTCGAGGCTCTCGCAGCGGCGCCCCAGCAGCAGCAGGATCTTCGCGCCCTGGCTGAACGCCGCGTCGGCGACCTGGTAGGGACCCGTCGCGGCGAGGTCCTCGCACGCCAGCACCAGGATGTCGTACGGCCGGCCACACGGCACGTGGTCGGGATAGGCGGCGACGAAGGTATTCACCTCGGTCACCGAGTCGAGTGAGATGAGCATGTCGCTCAGGCCGCGGCGGGCCATCTCGTTGTCGGCGAAGACGAGGACGCTGAAGCCGTCTCGATCTTCTGTGAACGGGTCTCCAAATCGTTCCACCTCGATCAGCTCTCCCCCCGGTTCAGCCATGTGACAAACGAAGTGTAGGGCCCGTGACAAAGTGTCGCGAGTGCCACACGAGATCAATATGGCAGCAGCAACTGTCTATGTCCCCTGATCAGAGCATCAGCGCATGTCGGTCGGGGTCGAAGCCAACCGGCCACAATGGTCAACCGAAAGTGGGATGGGCTGAACGGCGATAGACCATTATCGACGGATTCGTGGCCACTGAACGACGGCTAACACCGCCACCAGCAACGGCACCGCGACCCACAATTGCGCCGTCGTGTAGTGCCGAAGCTCGCCCGGGACGTCCACGCCCCGGATCTCCGCCTCCAGCGCGCCGGGACGGATCAGCGTGAGCGCGTGCACCGACAGCGGTACGTAGTTGACGGCCAGACCGATCAGCCACCACCCCACCACCGTGCGCAGGCCGCCGCCGGAGGACACCGCGAGGAGGCCGAGCGCGCCACCACCGCCGACGCCCAGCAGGAACTCGGCGAGGATGACCCATCGTCGCCACCGGACACCGGCGGAACCCCACATGTCGATGGCCGCCAGACGGCGTACGTCGAGTCCGAGAGCCATGCTCGGCATGCTGTCACGGGCCGGTCCCGATCCGCCATCACTTCCCGAGGACTCGACTGCGTCTAGTCTTCCAGTCGGACGTCCGGAGCGGTGAGGGCCCGTACCAGGCTGCGGGGACGCATGTCCGTCCAGTGGGTCTCGATGTGCCGCAGACACTCCGCCCTTCCCGCCGGCCCGAGCGTCACGCTCCACCCGGCCGGCACGTCCACGAACGCCGGCCACAGCGAGTACTGGCCCTCCTCGTTGACCAGGGCCAGGAAGGTGCCCTCGTCGTCCTCGAACGGGTTCGTCATCGTCAGCTCCTCAGCAGGGGTTCGGCCCGTACGGCGGCGACCCGCCACTCGGGATGGTCGACGAGCATCTGCAGGGCCCGCACCATGGCTTCCACCAGACGCTCCACGTCCGCCCGGGGCAGCAGGTCGGGCCGGTGGGTGACCCGGAACGCGATCCGCTCGTACGGCAGCACGGCCAACCCGAACGTGAAGTGCGGGGTGTCGTGGCCGGTGGCGCCGCTCATGCGCAGGCCGCCGGTGGCCTCGGTGAGCGCCTCCGGGTCCAGCGGGAAGTTCTCGAACACGACAGCGCTGTCGAACAGCTCGCCCACCCCGGCGGCGCGCTGGATCTCACCGAGACTGAGGTACTGGAAACCGCTCAGCTGGGATTGCTCGTCCTGGATCCGAGCCAACAGACCGGCGAGGTCCTCCTCGGTGCGCAGCCGGACCCGGACCGGGAGCGTGTTGATGAACAACCCCACCATCTTCTCCACGCCCGGCAGCTCGGGTGGCCGCCCGGCCACGGTCATGCCGAACACCACGTCGTCGCGGCCGGTCGTGTCGGCGAGGGTGAGTGCCCAGGCCGCCTGGACGAAGGTGTTGACGGTGAGCCCGTCGGCGCGGGCGCGCGAGCGCAGGGCCGTGCTGAGCGGTTCCGACAGCTCCGAGGTCACGTGCTCCGGAAGCACCGCCTCCCGGTCCGGCGCCGGTTCGGCCAGCAGGGTCGGCCCCGGCAGGCCGTCGAGGACGTCCCGCCAGGCGGCGCGGGCCGCTCTCCGGTCCTGGCGGGCGACCCAGGCCAGATAGTCGCGGTACGGGGGAGCCGGTGGCAACGCCGTCTCGCGCAGCTCCGCGTGGTACAGCGCCAACAGGTCGGTGATGAGCAGCGGCGTCGACCAGCCGTCCAGGAGGATGTGGTGCGCACCGACCACCAGCGCGTGCCGCTCGGCGGCCAGCCGGACCAGCAGCAGCCGCGCCATCGGCGGCTGGGTGGGCTGGAAGCGGGCCGCCCGGTACGCGTCGACCAGATCCGCCAGCCGGCCCTCCTGCTCCGGCGGGGCGAGCCGGCTCAGGTCGATCTCGCGCCACGGCATCCGGGTCGTCTCGCCGATCACCTGCACCGGCACCGGCAGCCCCTCGTGCAGGAACGCCGCACCGAGGTGCGGATGCCGGCGCAGCAACCCGTCACCGGCCCGACGCAGCGCCGCCGCGTCCAGAGGGCCGTCCAGGTACAGGGTGAGCTGCACGACGTAGACCCCGCGGGCCTCGTCGGCGGAGACCGCGTGGAAGAGCAGACCCTCCTGCAACGGGGCCAGCGGCAGCACCTCACCGGCACCGGGGACCTCGGCGGTGATCGCGTCCACCTGGTGCTGGGTGAGGCGCACCAGGGGGAAGTCGCTGGGCGTGCGTCCGCCGGCGCTGACCCCGGCCAGCGCCGCCAGGCCACCCAACGCCTGCCGCCACGCCCGGGCCAACTCCTCGACCTCGGCCGCGTCGACGACCTGGCTTCCGTACAGCAGGCTCGCCGACAGCACCGGGCCCCCGGGGCCGTCCACCGACCAGGCGGTGACCTCCAGGACGTGGTCGAGCGGAGTACGCGGGTCGGCGCCGCCGTCCAACGCGCCCGCCTCGGGAGCCGGACTCCACCCGTCCGGGCCGGCGCTCGGGTCGTCGGCGCCGCCGGGGAAGCGGCCCAGATAGTTGAAGCCGACCTCCGGGTGCCCGGCAGCCGCCAGCAGCGGCCGGGTGTGCGGGTTGAGGTAGCGCAGCAGGCCGTACCCGATGCCGTGGTCCGGCACCGACCGCAGTTGCTCCTTGACCCGCTTGAGCGCCGACTCCAGGGCCGGCCCGCCGACCACCACCTGCTGCCAGTCGACCGCGCCCGGGTCGAGGCGTACCGGGAACATGCTGGTGAACCAGCCGGCGGTGCGGGTCAGGTCGAGCCCGTCGACGAGCGGTTCGCGGCCGTGCAACTCGCTGTCGATCACCAGAGCCGAGCCGCCGTCGGCGCTGCCCCGGACCCGACGCCGGTGAGCCGTCGCGATCACCAGCGCGGTGGCCAACACCACGTCCGGCGTGCAGTGGAACAGCGCGGGCAGCCGCACCAGCAACGCCGCGCTCTCCTCCGGCGGCAGTTCGACCGGCACGGCGGCGGCGGTCGCGGCGACGTCCACCGCCGGGTCGAGCGGCCGGCTGCCCACCAGCGGCTGGTGACCGCTCAGCTGTTCCAGCCAGAGGTCCACCTCGTTCTCCCGCTCCGGGCGTTGCGCCTCCTCGGCGAGCAGCCCCGCCCACCGGCGCAGGGACGTGCCGACCGGCGCGAGCGCCGCACCGGCCGGTGTCCCGTCGCGGGCGGCCCGCCAGGCGGCCTCCAGGTCGGCGCCGAGCACCCGCCAGGAGACGCCGTCCACGACGAAGTGGTGGGCGAGCAGGAACAGCCGACCGGCCCGTTCGCCGCCGGCATCCGCGTGTACCACCCGGAACATCCGTCCGTCGGCGGGCACCAACGCCCGGCGGGCGTCCTCCCGGGCCGCGTCGAGGACCGCGTACGCCTCGGTGGCGTCGAGGTCGGCGACCCGGACCTGGCCGACGACGGTGCCGGCGTCCACCGACCCGACCGGCAGGATCTCGCATCCGCCGGACGCGTCGACCCGCATCCGCAGCGCGTCGTGGTGGTCGAGCACCGCCTGCACGGCCGCCACGAGATCGGCGCGGGTGACACCGGCGGGCACGGCCAGGGTGATCGACTGGCTGAAGCCGTCGACCGGGCCGGGCCGCTCGTGGCACCACCGCATGATCGGTGTGAGCGGCATCGGGCCGATCGCGTCGTCGCGGGTCTCGACGGCCGGTGCGGCCACCGCCTGGGCGACCGCCGCGATGGCCGCGACCGACTTGTGTGCGAAGACCTGCCGCGGCGTCAGCGCCAGTCCCGCCCGGCGGGCCCGGCTGGCCAGTTGCAGCGCGGAGATGCTGTCTCCGCCGAGGTCGAAGAAGCGGTCCTCGACGCCCACCTCGTCCAGCCGCAGCACCTCGGCGAAGAGCCCGGCGACGACGCGTTCGGCGTCGGTGCGCGGCGCGCCGCCCCGCCCGCCGACCGCCGGCCCCGGCGCGGGCAGCAACGCCCGGTCCAGCTTGCCGTTGGCGGTCAGCGGGAACCGCCGCACCACGACGACGGCCGCCGGCAGCAGGTGGTCGGGCAGACGGGTCGCCGCCCACTCGCGGATCGCCGTGCCGTCGGCGTCGTCGCCGGTGACGTAGGCGACCAGCCGGCGTACCCCGGGGTGGTCCTCGCGGGCGACGACGACGGCCTGCGCCACCGCCGGATGCTCGCGCAGCGCGGCCTCCACGTCCCCCGGCTCGATCCGGAAGCCACGCACCTTCACCTGGTCGTCGGCGCGGCCCAGGAAGTGCAGCACCCCGTCGACGTCCCAGCGGGCCAGGTCGCCGGTGCGGTAGAGCCGACCGCCGGGCGGGCCGAACGGGTCGGCGGGGAACCGGGACGCGGTCAGCGCGGCGTCGTCGAGGTAGCCGTGCGCCAGCCCGGCGCCGGCCAGGTACAGCTCACCCGGCACGTCCGGGCCCGTCGGCCGCAACGCCGGATCCAGGACGTACGCCCGGGTGTTGTCCATCGGCCGCCCGATGGGCAGTGGACCGTCGACCGGCTCACCGGGGCGCACCGGCCAGGCGGTGGCGAAGGTGGTGTTCTCGGTCGGGCCGTACCCGTCGACCACCGTGATGCCGGGCACGGCCGCCCGCACCCGGGCCACCGCGTCGGTCGGCACCACCTCACCGCCGGTCCACACCTCCGCCACCCCGGTCAGCACCTCCGGTGCCTCCCCGGCGACGAGCCGGAACAGGCCCGCGGTCAGCCACAGCGCGGTCACCCGGTGCCGCACGACGAGCCGGCCGATGGCCGCGACGTCCAGGTCGCCGGGTGGCGCGACCACCACCGTGCCGCCGCGGAGCAGCGGCACCCACAGCTCGTAGGTGGCGGCGTCGAAGGTCACCGGCGAGTGCAGCAGGACGCGCCGGTGGGCGGCGGCGTCGAAGCGCCGGTCCAGCGCCAGGGCGACGATGGCGCCGCCTGGCACCACCACCCCCCGGGGCACTCCGGTGGTGCCGGAGGTGTACATGACGTACGCCGGCCGGTCGGCCGCCGCCGGCACGCGGGGCGCGGCGACGCCGCCCGGCGCGTCGGGACGCAGCCGGGGGCCGGGGAAGTCGGGCAGCGCCGTGTCGTCGGCCGCGACGAGGCAGGTGGGGCGGGCGTCGGCCAGGATGGCCGCCAGCCGGGCGGGTGGGTAGCCGACGTCGACCGGCAGGTACGCGGCACCGGCCCGGAGGGTGGCGAGCAGGCTCACCACCAGCGCGGCGCCCCGGGGCAGGGCGACCGCCACCCGGTCGCCGGGTACGACGCCCGCCGCGACCAGCGCACCGGCCAGCCGGTCGGCGCGCGAATCCAGCTCGCGGTAGGTCAGCGTGGTGTCCCCGTCGAGCACCGCCACCGCGTCCGGGGTGCCCGCCGCGACCGCCGCCACCAGCTCGTCCGGGCCGGTCGGGGGGAGCGGCGTCGCGGTGTCGTTCCATCCGGCCAGCGCGTCGTCAGCGGCCGGCGCGACCAGCCGGAGCCGCCCGACCGGTGTGTCCACGTCCGACACCAGCGCCTCGAACACCCGGCGCAGCGCGGCCAGCAGGTGCCCGGCGCGTTCGTCGTCGACCACGTCCGGCCGGTGGTCCAGCCGGAGCTGGACCCGCCCACCCCGGGCGTACACCCGCAGGGTCACCGGGTAGTGGCTGCCGTCGTGACTGGCCAGGCCGACCACCCGCAGGTCGCTGCCGTCGGGCTGGAAGCCGCCGGTGTCCATCGGATAGTTCTCGAACGCGAACACGGTGTCGAAGAGGGCGTTGTGCCCGGCCGCCCGGTGGATCGCGCGCAGTCCCAGGTGCTGGTGCGGCATGAGGGCCGTCTGGTCGGCGCGCAGCCGCGTCACCACCTCGCGCAACGACCATCCGGCGGGGCAGCGGACCCGTACCGGCACCACGTTCATCGACAGGCCCACCATCGCCTCGATGTCGTCCAGCTCCGGCGGGCGTACCGACACGGTGGCGCCGAACGCCACGTCCGCGCTGCCGGTGGTCGCGGCCAGCGCCAACCCCCAGGCCGCCTGCACGACGGTGTTGAGGGTGACCCCGCAGTGACGGGCGGCGTGCGCCAGGCCGTCGGAGAGCGCGTCCGGCAGGTCGACGGCGACCTCCCGGGCCGGCACCGGTTCCCGCCCGTCGCTGCCGGGCGCGAGCAGGCTCGGCGTCTCGAAGCCGGTGTACGCCTCGCGCCAGGCCGTCGCCGCGGCGTCGGTGTCCCGGCTCACCAGCCACGTCACGTACTCCCGGTACGGCGTCAGCGGCGGCAGGTCCCGAGCCGCGTCACCGCCCGCGTAGAAGCCGAGCAGGTCCCGGATCAGCAGGGGTGTCGACCAGCCGTCGGCGACGATGTGGTGGCAGAGCAGGGAGATCCGGTGCCGCCCGTCGGTGAGCCGGTGCACCGAGATCCGGACCAGCGGTGGTCGGGCCAGGTCGAAGCGCCGGGCGCGGTCGGCGGCGAGCAGCCGCTGCGACTCGTCCTCCCGGGCGGCCGGGTCGAGGTCGCGCAGGTCCGTCTCGTCGACCGGTGGGTGGCCGCCGCGCGGGATCACCTGCACCGGCCGGCTCAGCCCGTCGTGCAGGAAACCGGCCCGCAGATTGGGATGCCGGCGCAGCAGGTCGTCCGCGGCGCGACCGAGCCGGGCCACGTCGAGCGGGCCCTCGACGTCGAGGATCAGCTGCACCGAGTAGACGTCCAGGGCGTCCTCGTCGAAGCGGGCGTGGAAGAGCATCCCCTCCTGCAGGGGCGCGACGGGAAGCAGGTCGACCGGGTCCGGCACCGCCGCGACGACCAGGTCCAACTCCTCCGGGGTGAGCGGCGTCAGGCTCAGGTCCAGGTCCCGGGGAGTGGTGTCGCCGGAACCGGGCAGGGCGGTGTGCGCGGCGAGCCCCACCAACGCCTCCGCCCACCGGGTGGCCAGGTCGGCGATCTCGTCCTCGTCGAACAACTCGCCCGCGAACATCAGCGAGGCGGTGAGCTGGGTACCGGTCGGGCCCTCCTGCGCGACCATGCCGATCTCCAGCTCGTGCGGCAGCGGCGCGTCCGGGTCGGACGCGCCACCCAGACCGTCGAACTCCTTCGCCGCGCCCCACCCGGTGTCCGCACCCTCACCGCCGACCGCCGCGAACCGGCCGAGGTAGTTGAAGCCGATCTGCGGGCGACCGGCCTCCGCCAGCACGCTCGAGGTGTGCGGGTTGAGGTAGCGCAGCAGACCGAAGCCGACGCCCTTGTCCGGCAGCGACCGGGTGAGCTGCCGGACCCGCCGGATGGCGGCGCCCACGGCCGGTCCACCGCAGCGGACCTCGTCCCAGTCCGGGGCGCCCGGGTCGAGGCGTACCGGGTAGATGCTGGTGAACCAGCCGACCGTGCGGGACAGGTCGACACCGGGCACGACGGGCTCCCGACCGTGCCCCTCGATGTCCAGCAGCACGTCCGAGGCGTCGCCCCGGCCGCGTCCACGCCGCCACGCCGCCACGGCCAGCGCCAGGCCGGTCATCAGCACCTCGTCCGGTCCGCAGTGGAACAGCGCCGGCGCCCGGGTGAGCAGCAACTCGGTCTGCTCCGCGGGCAGCCGCATGGCGAACATCCGGCTGGTCCCTGTCACGTGGCGGATCGGGTCGAGCCGGTCGGCGCCCAACGTGGGGTCCGCTCCGGCGAGTTGGTCGAGCCAGACGTCGACCTCGTCCTCCCGCTCGGGGCGGCGGGCCTCCTCGGTGAGCAACTGCGCCCAGCGCCGGTACGAGGTGCCCACCGGCGGCAACGCCACCGGCGTCCCGTCCCGCGCCGCACTCCAGGCGGACACCAGGTCGGGCACCAGCACCCGCCAGGCGACCCCGTCCACGACCAGGTGATGCGCGACGACCAACAGCCGTCCGGGGTGGCGTGGGCCGGCGTCCAGCCACACCAGCCGCAGCATCACCCCGTCGGTGGGAGCGAGTTCCCGGCGGGCCGCCTCGGCCTCGCGTCCCACCGCCTCCGCCAGCCCTCGCTCGTCCAGGCCCGCCACGTCCACCCGGCGTACGCAGGACGCGGCGTCGACCGCCCCGCGGGGCCGTACGTCCAGCGTCCAGCGGGCGGCCCGGAAGCCGCTGCCACCGCGGCGGGTCAGGGTCAGCCGCAGCACGTCGTGGTGGTCCAGCACGGTGCGCACCGCGGACACCAGCCGGTCGTGGCCCAGGTCGGCCGGCACCTGGAGCCCGACCGACTGGCTGAACCCGTCGCCGGGACCGCCCCGCTGGCGGAACCACTCCATGATCGGCGTCAGCGGCACCCGGCCCACGCCGTCGTCGGCGACCTCCGCCGGCCCGTCGTCGACCCGCCCGCAGATCGTCGCGAGACCCTCCACCGTGGGGTGCTCGAAGACGTCCTGGGGCGTGAACGAGAGCCCGGCGCGGCGGGCGCGGCTGACCAACTGGATGGCGATGATGCTGTCGCCGCCGATGTCGAAGAGGCTGGCCCGGTGGTCGACCGACGGCAGGCCGAGCACGTCGGCGAAGACGCCGGCCAGCACGGTCGCCGCGCCGGCCGTCGGGTTGGCGGCGGCGAAGTCGGGCGCGGGCAGGGCGGTCCGGTCCAGCTTGCCGTTCGGCGTCGTGGGCAGCCGGTCGAGGACGACGACGGCGCTGGGCACCATGTGGTCGGGCATCCGCGCGGCGGCCCACGCCCGAACCGCCGCGCCGTCGACCGCCCCGGTGACGTAGGCGACGAGCTTGCGGTCGCCGGGGCGGTCCTCCCGGGCGACCACGGCGGCGGCGGTCACCGACGGGTGGCCGGTCAGCGTGGCCTCCACGTCGCCGGGCTCGATCCGGAAGCCGCGCACCTTCACCTGGTGGTCGGTGCGCCCCAGGTAGTGCAGGACGCCGTCGGAGTCCCAGCGGGCCAGGTCACCGGTGCGGTAGAGCCGGCTGCCGGGCGGGCCGAACGGGTCGGCCGGGAAGCGTTCGGCGGTCAGCGCGGGGTTGCCCAGGTAGCCGTCGGCGATCCCGTGACCGGCCAGGTACAGCTCACCGGCGGTGCCGGGCGGCACCGGCTGCAACACACTGTCCAGGACGTACGCGCGGGTGTTCGGCAGGGGCCGCCCGATCGGCGGCGGACCGTCGACCGGGCCACTGCCGTACCAGGCGGTCGCGTAGACGGTCGCCTCGGTCGGGCCGTAGACGTTGCCGAGGCGGGCGTCCGGGAATCGTTCCCGGACCGCGCGGGCCACCTGCACGGGCAGCGCCTCCCCGGCGAGCAGCAGCGTGTCCGGGGACAGGTCCAGCCCACCGTGGGCGACCAGGTGGCCCAGCACCGACGGCACGGTGCTGACGAGGCTGACCTGCCACCCTGCGGACGGCTCGGCGATCAGGGCCAGCGGATCGGCGACGAGTTCCACCGTGTGCCCGGCCAGCAGCGGCACCACCACCTCGAAGACGGACACGTCGAAGCTGAGCGAGGTGGACGCGAGCACCCGGCGCAGCGCCCGGTCGCCGATGTCCCGGCGGGCCCAGCCGAGCAGGTTGGCGACCGACCGGTGGGCGACCACCACGCCCTTCGGCCGTCCGGTCGAGCCGGAGGTGTAGATGACGTACGCGGGGTGCGCCGGCAGCAGCGGACCGGACCGGTCGGCGTCGACGGGCCGTCGGGTCGGACGTCCGTCCACGTCGGCGCGTACCGCCGGGTCGTCGAGCCGGACGGCCCGGTGGTCGGGGTGCCGGTCGGCCAGGTCGCCGTCGGTCAGCAGCAGCGCCGGTCGGGCGTCGGCGAGCATGCCGGCGATCCGGGCGGCCGGGTACGCCGGGTCGACCGGCAGGTACGCCGCGCCGGTCTTGGTGATCGCGAGCAGCGCGACAACGGTGTCCGCCGTGCGGGGCAGCGCCAGCGCGACCAGGAGTCCCGGCCCCGCGCCCTCGGCGAGCAGGTGGTGTGCCAGCCGGTTGGCCCGCTCGTCGAGATCCCGGTAGGTCAACCGGGTCGGACCGGCGACGACGGCGAGGGCCTCGGGGGCGCGGTCCGCGGTGGTCTCGAAGAGCCCGGGGATGGTCGCCGGAGTGACGGTGGTCGCGGTGTCGTTCCACTCGGCGACGGCGCGGCGGACCGGGTCGCCGACCAGGTCGACGGCGGCCACCGGCTGCCCGGGGGCGGCGGTCAGCGCCCGGCGCAGGCCGGCCAGGTGGGCGGTCAGGTCGGTCGCGTCGAAGTGTGCGGCGTCGCCGTCGAGCACCAGGCACAGGCCGTGGTCGACCGGGTCCTCCACGACGCGGACGACCAGTTGCGCCGGTTGCCCCGTGCCGAGGTGCCGCACGGTCGCGGGGACCGGACCGAACCGGGCCGGCGCCGCCGCGGGCACGGCCTCGACCAGCACACCGTACGGCCCGACGTCGGTGACCGGGTGCCGCTGGTGGCGGCGGGCCCGACGGGTCGCGTCGGCCACCCGGCGTACCACGGCGGCCACGGTGTGCTCGGGGCGGACCGGCACCCGCAACGGCAGCACCCGGGCGAGCGGGCCGGGGTCGCGCAGGTCGCCCCGTTCGGTGCGGCCCGCCACCCGTACCCCGGTCAGCACGTCGGTTCCGGCGCCACGCCGGTGCAGGTAGCAGGTGACGGCCGCGGCCAGCCAGACGGGCCAGGCGACGCCGGCGGCGCGGGACGCGGCGCGTACCGCCGCCGTCTCGCCCGCGTCCAGCGGGGCCTCGGCCGTCACCCGGCCGACGCGGCGGCCGTCATGGGTCGTCGACAGGCCGGCCGGCTGGGGCGCGTCCCGCAGCTCGTCCGCCCAGTGCCGCCGTGCCGCATCGGCTCCCGGCGCCTCCGGGCCCGGTGGAGGCGTCGCGCGCAGCGGTTCCCCGACGGTGCCGCCGCCCAGCAGTCCGGAGTAGATCTCGGCGGCCCTGGTGGTGACCAGCTCCACGCCGTGCCGGTCCAGGTCGCCGCCGGGGTAGCGCTGGTACCAGCCGCAACGGCCCGCGCCCAGGTGCAGCAGCGCCTGAGCGGACCGGCGGTCGGTGGTCCGAGCGCCGGTGCCGTCGCCGCCCCAGCCCTCGGCGGCACGCTCCGGGTCGGGCTCGCCGCCCAGGTCGACCAGCTCCACGTCGTCCGGCGCGGGCAGCCCGGTGGCGGTGTGCAGTTCGTCCAGGGCGCGGCGCACCGCCGTGCCGAACAGCGCCGGGTCGAGCACACCCTCCGGTGTGACGAGTGCGGCGACGGCGCCGGTGTGGTCGGCCACGGTCATCTCCCTCTAGAGGACGCGGGTGTGGGCGTAGTGGTGGAAGCCGCGGCCGGCCTTACGCCCGAGGTGCCCGGCGTCGACCAGCTCGGTCAGCAGCGCGCTCGGCGTGAACCGGTCGTCGCCGGTGTGCTCGCGCAGCACCACCAGCGAGTCGAGGACGGTGTCCAGGCCGATCAGGTCGGCGGTGGCGAGCGGGCCCAGCGGATGGCCGAAGCAGCTGGTGAACACGTCGTCGACGGTCGCGGCGTCGGCCGTGCCCTGCCCGACGACGGTCGCGGCCTCGTTGACGGTCAGCATCAGCACCCGGTTGGTGACGAAGCCCGGCCCGTCGTTGACCACGATCGCGCGCTTGCCCATGCCGTCGAGGAGCGCCCGGGCGCGGTCGAGCGTCTCCGGGCTGGTGTCCGCACCGCGGACCACCTCCACGGCGTCCTTCAGGGGTGCCGGATTCATGAAGTGCATGGCGAGCACCCGGTCGGCGCGGCGGGTGAACGCCGCCAGCCGGGCGACCGGTATCGCGGACGTGCAGGACGCCAGCACCGTCCGGGCCGGGCAGATCGCGTCCAGGGTGGACAGCACCACCCGCTTCACGTCGACCCGCTCGACGACGCACTCCACCACGAAGTCGGCGGCGGCGAGGGCGTCGATCGAGGCGGCCCACCACACCGTCCCGGTCGGCCCGACCGGCGCCGTCGGCCGGGTCAACCGCAGCAGGCGTACGCCCTCACGCAGCCGTTGCGGCCCCCGCTCCCGGGCTGCCGGGTCGGGCTCGACCACCACCACGTCGTGCCCCGCCTGGGCGGCGCACTGGGCCACGCCGACACCCATGGTGCCGGCCCCGACCACACCGATCGTCATCTCCGCTTCCTTCCCGGTCATCCGGTCACCGCCGGCAACCACAGGTCGAGCGCCGCCCGGTCCGGCTCGGCCGCCGCCGCCCGCAACACGCCGACCAGTTCGTCGGCCAGCGCCGCCACGGTGTCCGGGTCGAAGAGCGCGGTGCGGTAGGTCAGGCTCGCGGCCACGCCGTCGCCGTCCGGCCGCACGGTCAGCGCCAGGTCGTACGGGTGCGCCACGGTCGGGGCGTCCACCGGCCCGAACCACAGGTCGAACAGCGGGTGGCGGCCCGGCAGCGGCGGCAGGTCCAGTGCCCGCGCCAGCGCGTCGACCGGTACGCCGAGGTGCCGGCGCGCCCCGGCGAGCGTCGCGTCGACCCGGGCCAGCAGGTCGCCCCAGGCGGGTTCGTCGGAGAGGTCCACGCGGATCGCGGCGGGCTGTGACCCCTGCCCCGCGTCCAGCGCCGCGCCCACCACCACGTCGTCGGTGCCGGCCCGCGCCGCGACCACGGCGAGGTACGCGCCCAGCAGCGCGGTCACCGGGTCGCCCCCGGCCGCCGCCACCACGTCGGCGGGCACGCCGAACCGGTGCGCGGCGGTGGCGGTGTCCCCGCCGGTCGGGCGCGGCCGGTCGGTCGGCAGCTCCACGACCGGCGCGTGGGCGAGCACCTGCCGCCAGTACGCGACGTCGGCACCGGAGCCGGGCTCCTCGACGACCGGCGCAGGTGATCCGGGCCGGGCTGCCGTGACGGCGGCGGCCACCTCCCGCACCGGCCGGTCCGGGTCGGCCGCGAGCGTCCGCAGCAGTGCCAGGAACAGCTCGGCCATCCCCACCACCGTGGAGTGTTCGAAGAGTTGGGTGCTGTACTCCAGGATGCCCACCAGGTCCCGCATCTCGGCGTGCTCGCCGAGCACCAGGCTGAGGTCGAACTTGGCGGTGCCGGGCGGCAGGCCGGGGAACGGGTCCTCCCGGTCGCCGCCGCCGAGCACGTTGCCCCGCCCGATGTCCCGCGAGACCGTCGGCGGCAGGGTCTGGTGGACGTACATCACGTCGAACAGTGGGCTGCGCGACGGGTCGCGCGGCCCGGCGACCGCCTTGACCACCCGGTCGAAGGGCATCTCCTGGTGCTCCAGACCGGTCAGCACCGTCCCGCGCACCTGGCGGACCAGGTCGCGGAAGGTCGGCTCACCGGACAGGTCGGCCCGTAGCGCGATGGTGTTGTTGAAGAAGCCGATCAACTGCCACAGCTCCGGGCGGGTACGACCGATCGTCGGGGTGCCCACCACCACGTCGTCCTGGCCGCTGTAGTGGCCGAGCAGCACGTACAGGCCGGAGAGCACGACGGTGAACAGCGTCGCGGTCTCCGCCCGGCCCAGTTCCCGCAGCGCCTCGGTGACCTGCTCCGGCACGATGAAGCTGTGGTGGTCGCCCGAGTGGTCGCGGCGGGCCGGCCGGGGGTGATCGGTGGGCAGGTCGAGCACCGGCGGGTCGTGCAGCTTCCGCCGCCAGTAGTCCAGCTCCGCGTCCAGTGCCGGGCCGGTCAGCAGCTCACGCTGCCACCGGGCGTAGTCGCGGAACTGGATGGGCAGCGCCGGCAGCTCCTGCCGCTCGCCCCGGGTACGGGCGGCCAGGTGGCCGGCCAGTTCGGCGGAGAGCACGGCCGGGGCCCAGCCGTCGTTCACCGCGTGGTGCATGAGCGTGATGCTCAGGTGGTCGTCGGGGGCGAGCCGGACCAGTACGACCCGGACCAGCGGGTCGGCGGCGATGTCGAAGACGTGTCGCTGCTCGGTGTGCAGGATCTCCCGGGCCGCCGCCTCCGGGTCGGGTGCGTCGGAGACGTCGACCACGGTGAAGAAGTCGCCCAGGGCGGGACGGACCACCAGGCGCGGTCGGCCGTCGTCGGTGACGAAGTTGGAGCGCAGCACCTCGTGGCGTGCCGCGAGATCCTCCCAGGCCAGGCGCAGCGCCTCGGCGTCGAGTGGGCCGCGTACGCGGGCCGGTGCCGGCAGGTTGTAGAGGGTAGTGCCCGGGTCCAGCTGGTGGTGGAACCACATCCGTTCCTGACCGAACGAGACCACCAGGTCGTCGCCGGGCACGATCGGTGGCAACCCGCGTGCCGTCGACCGGGCGACGGGGGCGGCGGCCCCGGGCACTGCGGCCTCGGGCACCTCGGCCCCGGGTCCGGCGACCTCGGGCACTGCGGCCCTGGGCACCACGGCCTCGGGCTCGGCGGGGTCGGGCCCTTGCCGGCCGGGTGTGTCCGGTCCGGGGTCGGCGGGTTCGGGGTCGACCGCGCCGGCGCGTTCGGCGATCACGCTGGCGAGGTCCTGTACCCGGGGGTGGTCGTAGATGTCGATGAGGCCGAGGCCGACGTCGTAGGTCTCGGCGACCCGGTCGATCAGTTGCAGGGCGATCACCGAGTTGCCGCCGAGCGCGAAGTAGTCGGCGTCCGCCGGTACGTCGTCGGCGTGCAGCAGCGCTCGCAGTGCCTCCCGCAGCCACGGCCCGACCGGTGGCCCGGCGGGTTCGCCGATGGTGGCGGGCTCGGCAGGGGAGGCCGGCTCGGCTGCGGTGCTGGTGGTGCCGGTGTGGTGCGCCGCGACGGTGGTGCCGTGCTCGGCGGTCGCCGGCCGCCCGGCGTCCGGCTCGGCGGTGTCCGCCGGGACCGGAGTGACCGGATCCGGGATCGGTGGCGGCTCGGCAGCCGCCGGGACGACCGCCGCCTCGGCCAGGGCTGCGACTGTCGGCGGAGGACCGGCGGCATCGGTCGGCTCGTCGGTCTCGGAACGCGCGTGGTCGAGGTCCGGCTCGGACGCCGCGGTCGGGCCGAGGCGGATGATCTCGCCCAGTGGCAGCGGCCAGCAGCGTTCCCCGCGCAGCGGGGTGCCGGGCAGGTGGATCCGGCGTGCCGGTGGACCGGCCGGCACGTCGGCCAGCGCGGCCCAGTCGAGGTCGACCCCGGCGGAGTAGAGCGCGCCGAGCAGGCGCAGCAGCCCGTCCGAGCCGGGCGGCAACCGCAGCACGTCGCGCGGTCCGCCGGGGGCCGCCGGGTCGGTGAGCGCGTCGCCGAGTTCGCCTCGGAGACCCAGCTCCACGACGACGACCGGGCCGTCGTGGAGCACCTCGGCGACGGCGTGCCGCAGCCGCTGCGGGTCGGCGACGGGGAAGGACTCGCGGTCGGTCAGCTCGACGGTGTCCTCGGGCGTCAGCTCGTCACGCAGCCAACGCACGGCGTAACGGGCCGCGCCGGAGCTGAGCATGCCGTGCACCGGCACCCCGGCGGCCACCATCCTGCGGTGGGCGTCGAGCTGCCAGGCCACCGTGTCGGCGCGGGGTCCGCGCAGCGGCAGGGACGTCGGCAGCGGGGCGACCGTGGCGTCGGCCGGCACCTCGGCGTCCCCGGAGAACAGCAGCACCACCCGTGGTGTGCTGCCCGCGTCCGTCGCGCTCTGCGCTCCCGCGTCCTCCGGGTCGGCGCTGCGGCGCCAGGTCGCCTCGGCGGCCAGGGCGGTCGCGGCCGTCCGGGTGTCGGTGGCCACCACCGCGAGTCGTACCGGGTGGTGGTCACGGCCCGCGCCCAGGGTGGCGGCCACGTCGGCGAGGCGGGCCGACCCGGGCCGCAGGGCGACCGCGACCCGGGTGCAGGTCCGCACCAGGTCGTCGGGGGTACGGGCGGAGATCGGCAGCAGCCGCGCCGCGCCGTCATCGTCGGTGGGTGGCTCGGGTGCCTGCTCGACCACGCAGTGCGCGACGATGCCACCCAGGCTGAAGGAGCTGACCCCGGCCCGGCGCGGCTGCTCACCGCTGCCCGGCCACTGTTCCAGCGCGGTCACCACCCGCACCCCCGCCGCCTCCGGGTCGACGCCGTCGGCGGGGGAGCGGTAGTGCAGGGACGGGTACAGCTCGCCGTGGCGCACGCTCAGGATCGCCCGCACCAGGCCGGCGACACCGGCCGCGTGGTCGAGGTGACCGATGGCGGTCTTCACCGAACCGATGGGCAGCGCCGCTGCGCGCCGGGTACCGGCCCGGCGACCGGCCAGGCCGAGCCCTTCGATCTCCACGGCGTCGCCGAGCCGGGTGCCGGAACCGTGCGCCTCCAGGTAACCCGCCGCGGAGAGGTCCAGACCGGCCGCCCGCCAGGCCCGGCCGATGACGTCGGCGTGGGCGAGGGCGCTCGGCGTACTGATCGTGGCGGACCGGTGTCCGTTGTGGCCGATCGCCGTGCCCCGGATGACGGCGTGCACCGGCAGGCCCTCGGCTCGTGCCCGGGACAGCGTGCTGAGCAGCAGGACAGCGCCGCCCTCGCCGGCCGCGGTGCCGTCGGCGGCGGCGTCGAAGGCCCGGCATCGGGCCTGCGGGGAGATGATGGCCTGGAACGCGCCGCTGTCGTCGGCGGGTGGGTGCAGGGAGCGCACCGCGACCCCACCGGCCAGCGCGAGGTCCGCGTCGCCGGCCCGCAGCTCGCGGCAGGCGTGGTGCACGGCGACGAGCGAGCCGTTGCACCCGGTGTCCACGCCGTAGGTGGGGCCGACCAGGCCGAACAGGTGGGCGACCCGGGACGGCAGCGCGCAGGGCACGGTGCCGAGCATGGCCAGCGTGCCGGTCTCGCCGACCAGCGCGCCGTAGTCGGCGCTCGGCGAGCTGAACACCACGGCCGTCCTGCTGTCCCGCAGGCTCGACGGGGCCAGGCCGGCGTCCTCCACCGCGCCCTGCGTCAGGTGCAGGGCGATCCGGTGCTGCGGGTCGATCAGCTCCGCCTCCCGGCGGGACAGGCCGAAGAATCTATGGTCGAAGAGGTCGATCCGGTCCAGGTAGCCCAGCTCGGCGTGCCGGACGTCGGGTTCGACGTTGGTGGTCCGCATCCGCAGCGCGGGCATCGGCCGTACGCTGTCCCGACCGGCGCGCAGGTTGGCGCGGAACGCGTCGAGGTCGTCGGCCTGCGGAAACCGCACGGCGACGCCGATGACGGCGATGTCCTCTCCCGGCTGACCCATCGTTCTCCCTTCCGGGTCACACTTCGAAGCTGAGCGCGGTGGCGGGTGCCGGTCCGCTGCGGTCGGCGGTGGCTGGGTCCGCCCGTTCGGCGATCACCGCGGCCTGCGCCGCGATCGTCTTGACGTCGAACAGCTCACCCACCCGGATCGCCCGGGACCACCGGCGGTCCAGGCGCTTGTGCAGGTCGACCACCTTGAGTGAGGTGCCGCCGGCGTCGAAGAAGTCGTCGTCCAGGCCGCAGCCCCGGTGCCCCAGCACTTCGGCCCAGATGTCGGCCACCGCGCGTTGCAGCCCGGTCCAGTCGTGGTCGGTCGGCGCGTCCACCCGGTCCTCCTCGCGTGCGGCGCCGAGCCGCGCCAGGGCGTCCCGGTCGAGCTTGCCGTTGACGGTCAGCGGCATCGCGGGCACCACCACGAACCGCGCCGGCACGGCGGCGGACGGCAGCGACTCACGGCACAGCGCCCGCAGCACCACCGGCGACGGGGGCGGGCCGTCGCAGACCAGGTACGCGACGAGCACCGGCTCCGACACCAGCGGGTCGAGCAGCACGGCGGCCCGGCGTACCGCGGGGTGGGCAGTCACCACCTCGGCCACCTCGGCCGGCTCGACCCGGTGCCCGCGTACCTTGACCTGCTCGTCGGCTCGTCCCCGGAACTCCAGGGCGCCGTCGGCGCGGCACGCGGCCAAGTCCCCGGTGCGGTAGAGCCGGGCGCCCGGCGCGGCGGCGAACGGGTCGGCGACGAACCGCTCGGCGGTGCGCGACGGCTGCCCGGCGTAGCCCTGCGCCAGGAACGGGCCGCCGACGTACAGCTCGCCGACCCGACCGGGCGGCTGCTCGCGCAGCGCGGCGTCGAGGACGTGCACCGTCGCCCCGGGCAGCGGGCCGCCGATCGGCACCTCGCCGTGGCGGTGCGTCGGTGCCACCCGTTGGAAGGTGCACGAGATGATCGCCTCGGTCGGCCCGTACTCGTTGACCAGTTCGGTCTCCGGCAGCAGCCGGCGGTGCCGACGCACGAGGGCGGCGTCGCACCGTTCCCCGCCGACGCTCACGTGCCGCAGTGTGGGCGGCAGCAGCGCGGCGTGGTCGAGGAGCAGCCGGTAGTAGGACGGCACACAGATGAGGTGGGTCGTGGCGTGGGTGGCGGCGAGCGCGGCGACGGCACCGGGGTCGGCCATCCGCTCCTCGTCGGGCAGCACCACAGTGCCGCCCCGGCGCAGCGTCCACAGGGTGGCGCCCAGGCTTCCGTCGAAGGACAGGCGCAGGGCGGACAGGAACGTCGGCGGGTCGGCGCCGTAGAGCACACCGCGGCAGCGGATCGCCGCGTCCAGGTGGGCGTGCCCGACGACCACACCCTTCGGCCGGCCGGTCGAGCCGGACGTGTGGATGACGTACGCGGGCAGGTCCAGCGGCAACGTCGGCGGCAGCGGCACCGCCGGCGCGGCCACCAGGTCACGGACGTCGAGGTGGGCCAGGGTGTCCGCGCAGGCCGGGCGGCTGCCGGCGTGCACCAGCACCCGGCAGTCGGTGTCGCGCACCACCGCCGCCAACCGCCCCGCCGGCTGCCCCGGCTCCACCACCGACCACGCGGCGCCCACCCGTGCGGCGGCCAGCATGGCGACCACGGTGGCGGTCGACTGTTCGAGGTGGACGGCCGCCACGGTGCCGGGCAGCACCCCCGCGGCGACCAGGCGCATCGACAGGTGATCGACGGCGTCGGCGAGCGCACCGTAGCTCAGCACCTCGTTCCCCACGACCACCGCCGGCGTCTCCGGGGTCTCGCTCGCGTGGGCGAGGATCTCCACCACCAACGGCGTCATCGGGGCACGCCCGTCCGGTCGTCGACGTGCACGTGGCCGGGCCGGGCCGGGGGCAGCCGGGCCGGGTCGGCGGCGAGCAGCATCCGGTCCGCGTCCCGCCGGACGATCTCGAAGCCGCCGAAGCGCAGCGTCACCAGCATGATCCGGTTGACCGGCGTGGGCACCAGCTCGGCGACCGGGCGGCGGCCGGCGGCGAGCGCGGTACGCACCAGGTGGTCGAGCAGCACCGCCCCGACGCCCCGGGAGACCACCCGACACGACATCAGCAGCAGCTCCAGCACCGACTCGGTGTCGGTGAGCCGGGTGACCGCCAACCCGATCGTGCCGTAGGAGCCGAAGCGGTCGGACAGTTCGGCGACGGTCACCTGGTAGCCGTCGTCGTGGCACAGCGCCCGCAACTCGGCCATGCCGTACGTGATGCCGGTGCTGTTGAGCTGGTGGGTGCGGACGGTCAGCTCGTGGGCGCGGGCCAGGTCGTCCTCGCCGGCGCTGCGGAGGGTCAGCACCAGGTCGAGGCTCGCCAGGAAGTCGGTGTCCGGCTGGTCCCAGTCCTTCTCGGCGGCGGCGCGTCGGTGCTCGGCCTGGTACATCCCCCGGCGCCGCCGCGACTCGTCGGTGACGAACGGCGGCTGGAACTCGGCGCGGGTGGGCAACTCGCCGACCTGCACGGCGTCGTAGCAGCGCACCTGCGGCAGGGTGTGGGCCACCTCGGCCCGCTCCACCGGGTCGTTGTCGACGAACGCGAGGGTGTCCGGGCCGATGCCGAGGGTTCCGGCGATCCGCCGTACCGCCGCCGACTTGTCGCCCCAGCCGACCTCGACGGCGCAGAACATGTCGGCCAGTCCCACCGCGTCGAGGTGGGCGGCGGCGGTGTCGTGGTGGCCGCGGCTGGCGACGGCGTGCAGGATGCCCCGCTCGTCGAGGGTGTGCAGGGTGCGTACCGCCGCCGGGAACGGCGCCGGCGCGTCGCCCTCCAGGACGACGCCGCCCCACAGCGTGTCGTCGAGGTCCCACACCAGGCACTTCACCGTCTGGTTCATCGCCCGCCCGTCCCGCGCACCAGCAGGGCGCTGCTCCAGGCCGCGACCGGGCTGCTGTTCATCACCAGGACGTGGCCTCCCGGTGGTACGTCGGCGGCGGTGTCGTCCAGGTTGGCGAGCACGTCGATCGGGCCGAGGTGGCCGTAGCGGGCCAGGTTGGCCGGGCAGGCGTCGCCGATCTTGACGTCCAGGGCGCCCTGCCAGAACGCGAACGCCCCGCGGGAGAGGTTCTGCATGAGTACCGCGTCCAGGCGGTCCGGGGTGAGGTCCCGGGTCGCGAGGACCTCCCGGTTGAGGTCGCGCAGCCGGTTGCGGCTCTCCATCGCCAGCCGGAACGAGTAGGTCAGCTCGTCGGAGCAGGTCTCCCGCCACCGGTTGGACGGGACGTCCCGGTAGTCGATGTGGAACAGGTCGGCGTAGGTGCCGTCGCTGCGCAGCCGGTGGTCGATCCAGCCCCACCGACCCGTCTCCCGACCGAGCAGCACGGCCGCGCCGGCGTCACCGAGGACGGTCATCGGCGGCCGGTAGCGTTCCGCGGTGGCGGCGACGGCGCCCATGGCCACCAGCACATGCCGCCAGGCCGGCCGCCCCCGCAGCAGCGCCACGCCCACGTCGATCGCGGCGGACACCGACACGCAGCCCAGGTCGCCGACGCTGAGCGTGGCCGCCCGGGTCGCCCCGATGCGGGCCTGCAACCGGGTCGCCTCGGACGCCAGCAGGTACTGCGGCGCGCGGCCCTGTACGAGGATCAGCGCGTCCAGGTCGTCGGCCGCCAGGTCGGCGCGGGCCAGCGCCTGGTGTGCCGCGGCGGCGGCCAGGTCGACCTCGGCCCCCGGTCCCGCCCGGCCGCGGTGGTCGCGCAGGCAGCGGACCTCGTCGATGCCGAGGGACAGTACGTGGTCCCGGCGCGCGGCGGGCAGCGCCGCCACCTCCGGCAGCTCCGCCACCGCCACCGCCTCCGGCGGGTGGTGGACGCTGACCGGGCCGAGCCAGACCGGGGCCGTCACGACAGCACCGCCACGGGTGCCGGTGGGGTCGGCGCCGCGGTGCTGCGGCGCCGGTGGGCGCGGATGGCGTGGTCGGCGAGGTGCAGCTCGCTGACCTCGTCGGAGCCCTCGATGATCCGCATGACGGTGGCGTCGCGGAGGAACCGGCCCACCAGGCTGTCCGGGTCGCAACCGGCTGCGCCGTGCACCTGTACGGCGTCCCGGCTGACCTGTGCGGCGGCGCGGGAGGCGGCGTACTTCGCCAGGACGGTGGCGGCCACGGCGTCCGGGTCGCGGGCGGCGCGCAGCTGCGCCGCGTGCTTGCAGAGCTGTTCGGCGGCGGTGACCGCGACGTGTCCCCGGCCGAGTACGGCGCGGACCAGTTGGTGGTCGGCGAGGCGCACCTCTCCCTGGGTGCGGTCCACGGCGTGCCCGGTGGCGGCCCGTTGGCAGGCCCGCGCCATCCCGACGCAGCCCCACGCCACGGTGTAGCGGCCGTGGTCGAGCGCGGTGCCGGCGACATGGGACAACCCGAACCCGGCGGGTGCGACGAGGTGCGAGCGGGGGACCCGGACACCGTCCAGGTCGAGGTGGGCCACCTGGGCCGCCCGGAGGCCGAGCTGGCCGCGCACGGGCTCCCGGCGCAGGCCCGGCCGGTCGCCCTCGACCAGCACCGCGGCCGGTGCCCCACCGAGGCGTCCGATCACGAGCAGCAGGTCGGCGGTGGCACCGAAGGTCACCCACCGTTTGTGCCCGGTGACCCGCACCGCGTCGCCGACCGGCTCGATGCTGGTGGTCAAGGCGGACAGCTCGGTGCCGGCGCCCTCCTCGGTGGCGGCGAAGCCGGCTACCCGCGCACCGGCGGCCAGTGCCGGCAACCACCGCTCCCGCTGGTCGACCGAGCCCCAGCGGGCGAGTGCGGCGGAGACCATGCCCTGCACGGTGAGCAGCGCCCGCAGCGAGGAGCACACCGCACCGATCCGGGCGGTGGCCTCGCCCAGCGCGGCCGGCGACGCACTCGCGCCGCCGTAACGGTGGGGCAGGTCCCGGGCGAGCAGTCCGGCCGTGCCCGCCGCCGCCACCACGGAGGCGGGCAGCGCGCCCTCCCGGTCCCAGCGGGCGGCATCGGAGCGTACCGTGTCGGCGAAGTCGGTGGCCTCGGCCACGACGGCGGCGTCGGTGTCCATGGCGTCCCCGCTCAGCCGCGACTCGTGGCGGCACGCTTGCCGTCGACGAAGGCGGTGACCGCGTCGACGGTCCGGAAGTTCGCGAAGTCCAGGTCCTCGGGCTCGACCTCGATGCCGAAGGTGTTCTCCACGAAGGCGATGAGCTGGAGCGCGAACAGGGACGTGACGGTGCCGCGGGCGAAGATGTCCTCGTCCGGCTCCGGGGCATCGCCGACCACCTCGGCCAGGAACGCCCGTATCGTGGCGGCCACGTCGGCCGGCGGGGCCGTGGTGGTCGGGATGCTGTCGGTCATGCCCAGAAGTATCGACACGGACATTTGCCGTGGTCCATGGGATCCTTCGGCGACTGCGTTCGGTGTAGCCAGTTGGGCAGCTACCGCCCGTGATCGGCTGTGTGCACCATGGAGGCATGGGTTATGCGCCGGCCGGGGGCCTCGACGTCTACTACGAGGAGCACGGCGAGGGTGACCCGCTCCTGCTGCTGCACGGCGCGCTGGCCACCATCGAGACGTCCTTCGCCACCGTGCTGCCCGAGCTGGCGAAGAGCCGCCGGGTGCTCGCCGTGGAACAGCAGGGGCACGGCCGCACCCGCGCCGCGGACCGCCCGCTGACGCTGGAGTCGATGGCCGACGACACCGCTGCCGTCCTCGACCACCTGGGGACGGGGCCGCTCGACGTGCTCGGCTACGACCTCGGCGCCGGCGTCGCGCTGCACCTCGCGGCGCGCCGACCCGACCTGGTCCGCAGGCTGGTCTTCGTGGGTCATGCCTTCGACCGCGACGGCTTCCACCCGGGCGTGCTCGACGGCGTCGCCCGGCTCACGCCGGCCATGCTGGCGGGGTCACCGTTCGAGCGGGCGTACGCCGCCGTCGCCCCCGACCCGTCGGGGTTCGCGGCGCTGGTCGAGCGGACCACCGCACTGGAGACCGGCATGACCGACCTGACCTCCGACGAGGTCCGCGCCCTGGCCGCGCCCACGCTCGTGGTGGTCGGCGACGCCGACCTGGTGACACCCGAACACGCGGTACGGATGTTCCGGCTGCGCGGCGGCGGCGTACCCGGTGATCTGGTGGGCCTGCCGCCGTCGCAGCTCGCGGTGCTGCCCGGCACCTCGCACGCCGGGCTGCTGGCGCGGCCCGACCTGCTGCTGGGGTTGGTGCTGCCGTTCCTGCAGGCACCTTGAGGGCCGTTCAGCCCAACCCACCGGCGGCGTGGATGTTCTGCCCGGTGACCCAGCGGGCGTCCGGGCCGCAGAGGAACGAGACCACGTCGGCCACGTCGGCCGGCTGACCGAGCCGACCCAGCGGGGTGACCCGCGCGGCGATCTCCACGCTCTGCGCGCTGTTCGTCGCGTGCAGCAGGTCGGTGTCGGTGGCACCCGGCGACACGGTGTTGACGGTGATGCCCCGCGCCGCCAGCTCCCGGGAGGCCACGGCGGACAGTTGCTCCACCGCGCCCTTGCTGGCCGCGTAGGCGGCGATGCCCGGCCCCGGCATGACCGTGTTGATCGTGGACAGGTTGACGACGCGACCGCCGTCGCGCATGTGCCGGGCGGCGTGCCGCAGCGCCAGGAACACCGCGCGGGCGTTGACCGCCATCAGCCTGTCGTACTCCTCCTCGGGCAGGTCGACCAGGAGCGCCGGCGTGTGCTGGGCCGCGGCGTTGTTGACCAGCAGGTCCAGGCCGGCCAGGTGGGTCTCGGCCCGCGCGAGGAGAGCGGTCACCCCGCCCGGCTCGGCGAGGTCGGCGCGTACCCCGTGGGCGACGCCACCGGCGGCCGCGACCGATGTCTCCACCTCGGCGGCGGCCTCGGCGTTGCTGCGCCAGCCGAAGACGACGGTCGCGCCGTCGCGGGCCAGCCGCTGCACCACCGCCCGGCCGATGCCCCGCGAGCCGCCGGTGACCACGGCTGCCTTGCCCTCCAGAACCCGCGTGCCCTCGGCCATGGACCGACGATAGGGCCGTCGGCGGCTGAGGGGCAGGCCCCGTCCGGCCATGCCTGATCGGTCAGGTCCGGCGGACGAAGCGGATGCGGCATCGACGGGCGACGACCGACCTCCATGGCGATCATCGACATCTCTGGCTACGATCCGATGTCGACACATCACTGAGCGTCGATGTGTGTTGTCTGCGAGCGCTCGGACGCTGGCAATCCGGCGCCGCCACGACCGTGCTGCCGGCCTGAGGATCACGCCGTCTCGACGAAGGGAATCCGGATGACGGAGATCGCGCAGACCACCGAGAGCCGAGCCGTTCCGCCCGCGCGGGCGTACCCGTTCAGTGTGCCCGACCGCCTCGTCGTCGATCCGACCTACGGCGAACTGCGCGAGCACGAGCCGATGACCCGGGTGAAGCTCCCCTACGGCGAGGAGGCGTGGCTCGCCACCCGCTACGAGGACGTCCGTGCCGTCCTCGGCGACGTGCGGTTCGGCCGCGCCCCGGCCGTCCAGCGCGACGAGCCCAGGCTCACCGCACGCCAGCAGGACAGCGGCATGCTGACCATGGACCCGCCCGATCACACCCGGCTGCGTCGGTTGGTGGCGAAGGCGTTCACGGCACGGCGGGTGGAGGCGCTGCGCCCCCGAACCCAGGAGATCGCCGACGCGCTGGTCGACGACATGGTCCGGCTCGGTCCACCGGCCGACCTGGTGGAGCACGTCGCCACGCCGCTGCCGATCCAGGTGATCTGCGAGCTGCTCGGGGTCCCGTACGCCGACCGCGACCGCTTCCACATCTGGTCCGAGGCGATCGTCTCGACCACCTCCCTGCCCACGGAGACGATCCAGGAGTACCTGACCAACCTCTGGAGCTACATGGGCGGCCTGGTCGCCGAGCGCCGCCGCGAGCCGGAGATCGACGACCTGCTCGGCGCGCTGGTGCGGGCCCGCGACGAGAATCAGGATCGGCTCAGCGAGACCGAGCTGGTGGAGCTGGCCGGGGGGCTGCTCGCGGCGGGCCACGAGACCACCGTCACCCAGATCCCCAACTTCGTCTACGTCCTGCTGCACAACCCGGACCAGCTCGCCCGGCTGCGGGCCGACCCGTCGCTGGTGCCCGCCGCGGTCGAGGAACTGCTGCGGTACGTTCCGCTCGGTGTCGGCTCCTCCTTCGCCCGGTACGCCAAGGAGGACGTCGAGGTCGGCGGGGTGCTGGTCCGCGCCGGTGAGCCGGTTCTCGGCTCACTGTCGTCGGCGAATCGGGACGGCACGGTCTTCGCTGACCCGGATCGGCTGGATTTCGACCGCGAGCAGAACCCGCACCTGGGCTTCGGGCACGGCGTACACCACTGCGTCGGCGCGCAGCTGGCCCGCATGGAGTTGCAGGTCGCCGTCGCCACCATCGTGACCCGCCTACCCGGATTGCGGCTCGCCGTGCCGGAAGCCGAGCTGCGGTGGAAGCGGGGCATGCTGGTGCGGGGCCTGCTCGGCATGCCGGTTGCCTGGTGAGTGCCGCCTGGCGGATCGGGGTGGACGCGCGCCGCTGCATCGGCACGAGCATCTGCGCCGGCACCGCGCCTGAGCACTTCCGTCTTGTCGACGGCCTGTCCGCGCCGCGGGCCGAGGTGGTCGCGCCGGACGAGGTCGTCATCGACGCCGCCGACTCGTGCCCGGTGGAGGCGATCACCGTCCGCGACGCCGACGACGACCGGCTGATCGCGCCGCAGGAGTAACCCGGATCGATCCCTGGCCCGCGCCCACGGCGCACGTTCGGCAGATCAGCGACGAGGCGGGTCGCACTGCCGCAACCGGACCGCCGATCGAGAGCGAGAGGGGGCCGAGGCGCCACTGCGCCCCGGCCCCTCCGCCAGTGTGGGACGGATCAGGCGTCTCTCAGGTCACCCGCAGCGTTGGCCGTCGAGGGTGAAGACGGTCGGCGCCGGGTTGGTGCCGCTCCACGTGCCGTTGAAGCCGATGCCGGTGGACGCGCCGGGGGCGAGTCTGCCGTTCCAACTCATGCTGTCGGCGGTGACGGTCGTTTCGTTCTGTCTCCAGGTGGCCGACCAGCCCTGGCCGACCGTCTGGCCGGTGGTGGGGAAGTCGAAGGCGAGTTTCCAGCCGTCGATCGCTGTGGTGCCGGTGTTCTTGATCGTCACGGTTGCGGTGAAGCCGCCCGGCCAACTGTTCGCCGTGTAGCCGACAGTGCAGCCGCCGGTCGGCGCGGTGGGCGCGGTCCGCACGCTCAGGCCGGGCGAGGCCGCCGAGACGTTGCCCGCCGCGTCCCGGGCGGTCACCGCGAAGGTGTACGGGGTGTCCGGCGTCAACCCCGTCACGGTGTACGTGGTGCCGGTGGCGGTGCCCACCTTCACGGTGCCGGTGGCGTCGACCCGGTGCACGTCGTACCCGGTGACGGCGGTGTCGTCGGTGGACGGTGCCCAGGTCAGCGCGATGCTGTCGCCGGTGATCGTGCCGGCGGTCGGCCTACCCGGGACTGTCGGTGCCTGGGTGTCGCCAGGCGTGGTGCCGCGCGGCAGCACCAGGTGGGTGATCGAGTTGGCCGGGAAGGTGGTCGTGAGGCCGCCGGCGGTCACCGGCTGGTCGGCCTCCCGGACGACCCCGGCGAGGTTGGCCCCGCTGTAGCGGTAGACCTGGGCGGTGCTGGCGGACGCACCGGTGAGCGCGACCGAACTGGTCAGGTCGTCGCCGGTCTTGTTCACCACGACCACTGTGAGCGCCTTGTCGGCGCTGCGCTCGGCGGCGTACACGGCCAGCCTGCCCTGGTCGGCGCTGGTCGCCTGGACGGAGGTATCGCCGAACGCGCCGCCGGAGCCGTCGTAGTTGCGGTAGACGCGGAAGGCGTTGGCCACCGGCTGGTCGGCCGTCGGCGCGGTCCAGAGGGCGGCCAGGTCGAGCCCCTCACGGCCGAAGATGCCGAGGACGTCC